>NZ_JBIUVK010000049.1:0-47825 GCF_044742865.1 Pseudomonas sp. NPDC087814
GCCTAAGCGAGGCACCGAGTGGTGGGGCAAAGACCTTTTGGTTACTTTTGGGGCGTTTGCCAAAAGTGACCCGCTGTAAGAGCGGAACCATAAGTCGCCGTTACCGAAGAAACGGATATGTACACCATCAACTCAACACCACCCCCTCCCGAGCCTTGCGCCTGTTCTTGATCCCATAACAAACCCACATAAACACCACCCAAACCGGAATCGCATACACCGACACCTGAATCCCCGGAATCAGCAGCATCACCCCAAGAATAAACACCACAAACGCCAGGCAAACATAATTCCCATACGGATACCAAAGCGCCTTGAACAACGGCACCTGCCCCGTCCGATCCATATGCTGCCTAAACTTGAAATGCGAAAAACTGATCATCGCCCAGTTGATCACCAGGGTCGCCACCACCAGCGACATCAACAACTCCAGCGCATGCTGCGGAATCAGGTAATTCATCAACACCGCCACCAGCGTAATCGCCGCCGACGCCAGGATCGACCGCACCGGCACCCCACGCTTGTCGATCTTCGCCAATGCCCGCGGCGCGTCACCCTGCTCGGCCATCCCCAACAGCATCCGGCTATTGCAGTAAGTGCCGCTGTTGTAGACCGACAGCGCCGCCGTCAGCACCACAAAGTTGAGAATATGCGCTGCCGTGTTACTGCCCAACATCGAAAACACCTGCACAAACGGACTGCCGCTATAGGCGTCCCCGGAGGCATTCAGGGTCTCCAGCAAGCTGTCCCAAGGCGTCAACGACAACAGCACCACCAACGCGCCGATGTAGAAAATCAGGATCCGGTAGATCACCTGGTTGATCGCCTTCGGAATCACCGTGCGTGGCTTGTCCGCCTCAGCCGCAGTAAACCCGAGCATCTCCAGGCCGCCAAACGAGAACATGATGATCGCCATGGCCATCACCAAACCACCCACGCCATGGGGAAAGAACCCGCCGTGCTCCCACAGGTTGGTCACCGAGGCTTGTGGCCCGCCGGTGCCACTCACCAACAGGTAACTGCCCAGGGCGATCATCCCGACAATGGCGACCACCTTGATGATCGCAAACCAGAACTCGGCCTCGCCGAAGACTTTGACGTTGGAAAGATTGATCACATTGATCAGCACAAAAAACGCCGCCGCCGACACCCAGGTCGGGATCTCGGGCCACCAGTAGTGCACATACTTGCCGACTGCCGTCAGCTCCGACATGCCCACCAGGATGTACAAAATCCAGCAGTTCCAGCCCGACAGGAAGCCGGCGAAACCGCCCCAATACTTGTGGGCAAAGTGGCTGAAGGAACCGGCCACCGGCTCTTCGACGATCATCTCGCCCAGCTGGCGCATGATCATGAAGGCGATAAAGCCGCAGATGGCATAACCGAGGATCATCGACGGCCCGGCGGATTTCAGCACGCCGGCCGACCCCAGGAACAACCCGGTGCCAATCGCGCCACCGAGGGCGATCAGTTGGATATGGCGATTTTTCAGGCCGCGCTTCAGTTCGCCTGAATGCGAGTTGGCTTCACTCATGGAAAGGGTCTCACGCAAGGTTTGAGGGTGCTCATGGAGGGGTGCTGCTTTGGTAACGGGCTACAGCAGCGCCGATCAAACCCCGGTCCAGCGTTTTTTCTTACGGTCATACGTCACCTGTTGTTTTTATCTGTGACGAAATCGAACCCGACGGGCTTGTGGCCAGGCGGAATGAACAAGGCGGATAGCCCTGAGAGAGTGGGATCACAGTAAAACGCGGCGCATTGTACACCGCCAAACCTGTCTGGGCTGACAGGATGCGGTGCGGCATATAGGAGGGACATTAGGAAAATTCTTTCAGATAACGAGAAGTTGACGAAAGGACGATTCCTACAAAACCATGCAACCAACTCTCTGTTTCATCGACATAAACCAAATCGCCATCAAAACGGAATAAAAAATCCAAATGGAACCGTGTCAATAAAAATTTTGCAATCCCAAACACTCTCTTCTAGGTTCATCCACTTGCCCAGCGCAGCAAGCTGGCAAGCTCGTTCTCAAACAACGTCATCTAGGAGATTCACCATGCAAGCACTGGAAAATGACCTGGAAACCGAACTGCAACTCGACGATTGGTTTGAAGCGCCGACCCATGAGGCCGCCGTTGAAATGATGCAAGCCGATGCCGTCGTGCCGTTCGGCACCGCGATGTGGCCTTTCTAATCTGATCAGGCACCCCGGCAGGTGCGGGACGCCGCACCTGCCACTGCTCCTACCGAAGGCTTTGAAGGAAGGACGTCATGGACAAGGCCCGCGCCGTCGAACATTTTCTGTATTACCTCGCCCATCACCCGGCCCTCGCCGGCCTGCACCGCCCCACCATTTTGCTTGGCCATACCGAACGCTACGACGCCATCGCCCAATCGATCATCCAGGGCAGCGCTGCCCGCTTCGACTTCCAGGTACAACGCCTGGACCAGGCCCCCAGCGAAACGCTGGCCAAGGCCATCGAAGGCTGCGACCTGTACATGTTCCTCTACGATTCCTCGACCCTGCCCAACCCACGCGCCGAAGGCCCGGACTTTATCCGTGCCCTGCAAGGCGTGATGGCCGAGCACTGGAAAAAGTCCCTGCTGCTCAAGGACTATGGCGATTACTTCTACGACACCTTCAGCGTCGCCCCACAGCGGATTGCCGACCTCAACGCCACGTTGATCCGGCGCATGTCCCAGGCCAGCGTGCTGAGCTTCACCGACCAGCATGGCTCGCGCCTTGAAGCGCCCATGAGCAGCATCAAGAAGTGGACCAATATCAACGGCGTCGGCAACCACGACCTGGCGCCCGGCGAGATCGCGACCCACAGCGAGGCCATCAACGGCCAGGTGCGGTTTGTCGGCACCTTCCTCAGCACCATTCCCTTTGCGCGTAAATACGGCGTGCTGCAATCACCGCTGGAACTGTGGATCGAGAACTCGACCATCTGCACCGTGGCCAGCGAAGTGCCGGGGCTGGCGGATGACTTCAACAAATACCTGAATGCCAACCCGTCCAATCGCCGGGTGGAAGAACTGGGCATTGGCACCAATGAAGGCGTGAAGGATTTGTATGCGCGCAACGCCGGCTTTGAAGAGCGTCATTGCGGGCTGCACCTGGGATTGGGTGGCGGGCAGAAAGGCAGCCACCACCTGGACCTGATCTTCGCCAGCGGCGTGTTGGCCCTCGACGATAAACCCGTGTTCGATGGGGCTTTCATGTTCTGACACGCCCGCCAAAACAATGGAGATCAACTGTGGGAGCGGGCTTGCTCGCGAATGCGGTGGGTCAGTCACTGGATGTATCAACTGATACACCGCATTCGCGAGCAAGCCCACTCCCACAATGGACCTGCTTTGCTCATAGAGCAGGTTCCAAATCCAGGCCAAAAAAAACGCCAACCCGAGGGTTGGCGTTTTCATGCAGCGCTTAACGAATCACTGCGGCTTCTTGCGACCAAAACCTGGACGCTGGCCGGAACCGGCCGGTGCACCACGACGCTTGCCCGATGGCGCGTCATCGACCAGCTTCAGGCCCGGGCGCTTTTTCGGCGATGGCTTGGCTGGACGTTTGGTGCTGGCGCTGTCGTCGGCACGGCCCGCAGCCGGAGCACCACGACCAGACTCGCCACGGTTACCGCGACCGCCAGCAGGTGCATCACCACGACCGGCTGGACGCGGTGCGCGCGGCGCACGTTCGCCATCCTGACGGGGCGGTGCCGAAGGACGACGCTCGCCTTCGATGTGCGGCTCGCGGGAGATGCGGCCGCCCGTGGCCGGTGCATCCAGCGCAGGGCGCAGGGTGCGGGCAACACGGTCGGTACGCGCCACCGGACGCGACGATTTACGCTGCATACGCTCAAGCTTGTCTTTGCTCTTGGCGTTCATCTGCGGCATGGCCACCGGCGTCAGGCCGACTTCGGCACTGAGGATGTCGACTTCGTACTGGCTCATTTCGCGCCAGCGGCCCATCGGCAGGTCGGAGTTGAGGAACACCGGGCCGAAACGCACGCGCTTCAGGCGGCTGACCACCAGGCCCTGGGATTCCCACAGGCGACGTACTTCACGGTTACGGCCTTCCATCACCACGCAGTGGTACCAATGGTTGAAGCCTTCGCCGCCCGGCGCCTGCTTGATGTCGGTGAACCTGGCCGGGCCGTCTTCCAGCACGACGCCGGCTTTCAAGCGCTCGATCATTTCGTCATCGACTTCACCACGCACACGTACCGCGTATTCACGGTCCATCTCGTAGGAAGGGTGCATCAGGCGGTTGGCCAGCTCACCGTCGGTGGTGAACATCAGCAAGCCGGTGGTGTTGATGTCGAGACGACCGATGTTGATCCAGCGGCCTTCTTTGGGGCGCGGCATCTTGTCGAATACGGTTGGACGGCCTTCCGGGTCGTCACGGGTGCAGATTTCGCCATCAGGCTTGTTGTACATGATGACGCGGCGCACCGATTCGGCGGCCTCTTCACGCTTGATGACCTTGCCATCAATGGTGATGGCATCGTGCAGGTCGACGCGCTGGCCAAGGGTGGCTTCAACGCCGTTGACCTTGATGCGCTTCTGGGTGATCCAGGCTTCTACGTCGCGGCGCGAGCCTACGCCGATACGGGCGAGGACTTTCTGCAGTTTTTCGCCTGCGGGGCCGATTTCCTGGGTGTCGTTCTGGTCTTGGTCACTCATCTTAAGCACCTCCCGGTGTGTCGATTCAGGCTTGGCCTGAAGATAGTAAAAGCTGGGCTTTTGGCGAACGCATCGCCAAAGGGTCGCGAATCATACGCTCATGGCGCGCGTTGCGCATCAGAGACTAGTCGATAAGTGCAGGCTCATTTGCCTTTCCGCCGACCGGTGGCACCCAGCGCCAGCAGGCGCAGCTCGGCTTCGGCGAGTACCGTGCGCTTGTCGACCTTGTCGAGTTTCTTCCAGGCACGGATCTCGCGCTTGCTGCGCCCGCAGCCCACGCAGATGTCATCGGTGAATTTGCAAATGCTGATGCAGGGGTCTTTGGTGGAGCTCATTCGAATTCTCCTTGCTGGCGACAATCCAAATGTGGGAGCGGGCTTGCTCGCGAATGCAGTGTGTCAGTCGCCGGATGCTTGGCTGATCCACCGCATTCGCGAGCAAGCCCGCTCCCACATTTTGTTCTGCGTCAGTCTTCGAATTGGCGGCGTTCGTTTTCGATGGCTTCGGCCAGGGCGCGGGCTTCGTCTTCTTCGTCGCTCAGCGGCGGTTGTTCGAGCGCTGCGACGGCGGCCAGCAGTTTGGCACGGGCTTCGGCGACGCCGAGGATGTCCTCCTCGGGTTCAGGCTCGGGCTCATCTTCAACTTCGACTGGCGGCTCAACCTCAACGTTCAGTTGCAGCGCAGGCTCCTGCTCACCGTCACTGACCGCACCATCACGCAGCAAGTCATCGAAGTCGGTCTTGATGCCCTGCTCCATGTCATCCAGTTCCAGCAACAATGTGTGGAAACTGGTTTCGTCCTTCGGCTCTTCCGGCTCGGCGCTGGCGTCGGCCAGCTCCTGCAACCCGGCGGGCACCGGTGCGTCGTCGAAATCCAGGACCGGGTCCGGCTCCATCTCCCGCAGCTCGGCCAGCGGCGGCAAGTCGTCGAGGTTTTTCAGGTTGAAGTGGTCGAGGAACACCTTGGTAGTGGCAAACATCGCCGGCTTGCCGGGCACGTCGCGGTAGCCAACGATCCTGATCCACTCCCGCTCCAGCAACGTCTTGACGATATGGCTGTTGACCGCGACGCCGCGCACGTCTTCGATCTCGCCCCGGGTGATCGGCTGGCGATAGGCGATCAGCGCCATGGTTTCCAGCATCGCGCGGGAATAGCGCTGCGGGCGTTCTTCCCACAGGCGGCCGACCCACGGCGAAAACCTCTCGCGAATTTGCAGGCGATACCCGGAAGCCACTTCCCGCAGCTCGAAGGCACGGCCGTCGCAGGACTTGCGCAGAATCTCCAGGGCCTTCTTGAACACCGGCGGCTCAGGGCGCTCGGCTTCTTCAAACAGTTCGAACAGGCGCTCCAGGGATTGCGGCTTGCCCGAGGCCAGGAGAAAGGCTTCCAGCAGCGGAGCCAGTTCGCGGGGTTCAGTCAGATTCATCGATTCAGCTCTTTATTCGGCTCGCGCCCGCACGTGGATAGCCGCAAAAGGCTCATTCTGGACCAGCTCGACCAAGGATTCCTTGACCAGCTCAAGGATCGCCATAAAGGTCACGACTACCCCCAGGCGCCCTTCTTCCTTGGTAAACAGCTCGACAAACGGCACAAACCCGCCGCCCTTGAGGCGATCCAGCACATCACTCATGCGCTCGCGGGTGGACAGTGCCTCGCGGCTGACCTGGTGGCTTTCAAACATATCGCCACGGCGCAGTACTTCGGCCATGGACATCAGCAACTCTTCCAGGCTCACGTCCGGCAGCAGCTTGCGCGCCCGGGCTTCCGGGGCGTCGAGCTTGGGCACCACCACATCGCGGCCGACCCGGCTCAAACCGTCGATGCCTTCGGCCGCGGCCTTGAAGCGCTCGTACTCCTGCAGGCGGCGGATCAGTTCGGCGCGGGGATCATCCTCTTCCGCCTCGATAGTCTCCGAGCGCGGCAGCAGCATGCGTGACTTGATTTCCGCGAGCATCGCGGCCATCACCAGGTATTCGGCGGCCAGTTCCAGGCGCACGGTCTGCATCAGTTCGACGTAGCCCATGTACTGGCGGGTGATTTCCGCCACCGGGATGTCGAGGATATTGATGTTCTGCTTGCGGATCAGGTACAGCAGCAAGTCCAGCGGACCTTCGAAGGCTTCGAGGAAGACTTCCAGCGCATCCGGCGGGATGTACAGGTCCAGCGGCATTTCCATCACGGCCTGGCCGTAGACCATGGCAAATGGCAGTTCCTGCTGGGCGCCCGCCTGGCTGTCGACGGCTTCCACGGCCGACATTCAGGCCTCGACCATGAACGGTGCCGGGTCGCCACACCCCACACGCACCACTTCCGGCTCGCCATCGGCCAGGTTGATCACGGTGGAGGCCTTGTTGCCGCCGTAGCCGCCGTCGATGATCAGGTCGACGTGTTTTTCCAGCAGCCGGCGCATTTCATAAGGGTCGTACAACGGCTCTTCTTCCCCCGGCAGGATCAGCGACACACTCATCAGCGGCTCACCGAGTTCGGCCAGCAGCGCCAGGGCGATCGGGTGTTCCGGCACCCGCAGGCCGATGGTGCGCTTCTTCGGGTGCAGCAGCAGGCGCGGCACTTCGCGGGTGGCGTTGAGGATGAAGGTGTAGGGCCCCGGCGTGTGGGCCTTGAGCAGGCGGAAGGTGCCGGTGTCGACCTTGGCGAACAGCCCCAGCTGGGACAGGTCGCTGCAAATCAGTGCGAAGTTGTGGTTCTTGTCCAGGTCACGCAGGCGTCTTACGCGCTCGACCGCATTCTTGTCGCCGATCTGGCAACCGATGGCGTAGGACGAATCCGTGGGGTAGATCACCACGCCACCGGCACGGATGATCTCCACGGCCTGTTTGATCAGGCGCGCCTGCGGGTTTTCCGGATGAATCTGGAAGAATTGACTCACGTGTTCTACCTGTTCAGACGGTGGCAATAATGGGGTCATGTTTGAAGCGACACCAAAGGGGCGGCAAATCTTCCGGAACGGCGCGGTACTCGCCAATCTCGGACCAGCCGCCGGGGCCATGAAAATCACTGCCGGCGCTGACCAGCAGACCAAATTCGCGGGCAAGAATCGCCAGGCTGCCTACCTGCTCGGCGGGTTGATGCCCGTTGACCACTTCGATTGCGTGGCCGCCCGCTCCAATATAGTCGCCAATCAGCTTGCGACGCTTGTTGCGAGTGAAATCGTAATGCCACGGATGCGCCAGGCTGACCCAGGCACCTGCTGCCCGCAGTGTGCCAACGGTGTCTTCCAGGGTTGGCCAGTGTTGCTTGACGTCCCCCAGCTTGCCGGCACCCAGCCATTTGCGGAACGCTTCGGCGCGATCCTTTACAAAACCTTCACGCACCATCCAGTCGGCAAAGTGCGGGCGGGCCGGGGCGTTGCCGCTGTCGCCCAGTTCCTGCTGGATGGCGCGGGCGCCTTCCAGGCCGTTGGGCATGCCCTTGAGGGCCAGCTTGCGGCTTATTTCTTCGGACCGCAGCCAGCGGCCATCGTGCAATTTGGCGATGGCCTCCACCAGCGGCGGCGCGTTGACGTCGAAACCGTAGCCCAATACGTGGATGGTTGCGCCGCCCCAGGTGCAGGACAATTCAACCCCGTTGACCAGTTGCATGCCCAACGCATGCGCCGCCTCGCGGGCCTCTGCCAGGCCTTCGAGGGTGTCGTGGTCGGTCAACGACAGGACTCGCACGCCGTTTTCAAACGCACGCGCAACCAGGACCGCGGGCGCCAGGGCGCCGTCGGAGGCTGTGCTATGGCAGTGCAAATCAACATTCACGGGAGTGTGTAACCTCAAGTCAGCTGGCGCTTTCGCTACCAAGGATGTTTGTTATTATGCCGCCACATCCAGCTTCTGGCTCTTACTGTGAAACAATTCATCGACTTCATCCCGCTGTTGCTGTTTTTCATCGTTTACAAAACCGACCCTCGCGTTATCGATCTTGCCGGCCACGAACTGACCCTCGGCGGCATCTACAGCGCCACGGCGGTGCTGATCATCAGCTCCGTGGTGGTCTACGGCGCGCTCTTCATCTCCCAGCGCAAGCTGGAAAAAAGCCAGTGGCTGACCCTGGTCGCCTGCCTTGTGTTCGGCAGCCTGACCCTGGCCTTCCACAGCGAAACCTTCCTTAAATGGAAAGCCCCGGTGGTCAACTGGCTGTTCGCCCTGGCCTTTATCGGCAGCCACTTCATCGGTGATCGCCTGCTGATCAAGCGGATCATGGGCCACGCGCTGACCTTGCCAGACCCGGTGTGGACCCGCCTGAACATCGCCTGGATCGTGTTTTTCCTGTTCTGCGGCGCTGCCAACCTGTTCGTCGCCTTTACCTTCCAGAGCTACTGGGTGGACTTCAAGGTGTTCGGCAGCCTGGGCATGACCGTGCTGTTCCTGGTCGGCCAGGGTATCTACCTGTCGCGCCACCTGCATGACACCGACCCTACCACGCCGAAAACCGAGGACTGACATGCTCTACGCCATCATTTCCACCGACGTCGCCAACTCCCTGGAAAAACGCCTGTCCGTACGCCCGGCCCACGTCGAGCGCCTGAAACAGCTGCAAGCCGAAGGCCGCCTGGTACTGGCCGGCCCGCATCCTGCGGTAGACAGCAACGACCCGGGAGACGCCGGTTTCATCGGTAGCCTGATCGTCGCCGAGTTCGCCTCCCTGGCGGCGGCACAAGCCTGGGCCGATGCTGATCCGTATGTAGCGGCCGGCGTGTACGCCCAGGTGCTGGTCAAACCGTTCAAGCAAGTCCTGCCTTGATTCGTTGCGCGCTGAACCAAATGGCTTCAGCGCACTCCTAAACGCTCATTATTCCCGGTAACCTGCCGACAACGTTCTGAATATTCGTGTGGAATCAGGAGTTCCGATGCGCTTACGTCAGTTGTGTCTGTTGGCAGTGTTAATGATCGGGGCTACGGCCCACGCTGAAGAAACCTCGAACACCGGCAGTTCCACGCCCCTGTCCTTGAGTGCCGGCAGCCAGATCACCGATTTGCAGCAACGTTTGAAAGAGAGCGAACGCCAGCGCGATGAGCTGAGCAAGCAATTGCAAAGTGCTGACGCCACGCGGGAAAGTACCCAACTGAGTAAACTGCGCCAGGAGAACCAACGCCTGGTCCAGCAACTCAAAGAAGCACAGGGCAGTGCCTTGCCACGCTGGCTTACCGAGCAACAACAATGGTTCGTGACCGGCGGGGCAGTCGCGCTGATCGCCCTGTTATGCGGGATCTTCGCCAGTGGCGGGCACCGGCGCCGTCGACAATGGCTAAATTGAGTGAGTCATGAGCGAGCTGTTACTGATAGATGATGACCAGGAGCTCTGTGAGCTGCTGACCAGTTGGTTGAGCCAGGAAGGTTTCCAGGTGCGCGCCTGCCATGACGGCTTGAGCGCCCGCAAGGCATTGGCCGAAGCCGCCCCGGCGGCCGTGGTGCTCGACGTGATGCTGCCCGACGGCAGCGGCCTGGAGCTGCTCAAGCAATTGCGCAGCGACCACCCGGAACTGCCGGTGCTGATGCTCTCGGCCAGGGGCGAACCCCTGGACCGGATCCTCGGCCTGGAACTGGGCGCCGACGACTACCTGGCCAAACCCTGCGATCCTCGTGAACTGACCGCGCGCCTGCGCGCCGTGCTGCGCCGCAGCCACCCGGCCGCCGTGTCCACTCAGCTGGAGCTGGGCGACCTGTGCTTCAGCCCGGTGCGTGGCGTGGTCACTATCGATGAACAGGAATTTGCCCTGACCGTGTCCGAAAGCCGCCTGCTGGAAGCCTTGCTGCGTCAGCCCGGCGAGCCGCTGGACAAGCAGGAACTGGCGCAAATCGCCCTGGGCCGCAAGCTGACCCTGTATGACCGCAGCCTGGACATGCACGTCAGCAACCTGCGCAAGAAGATCGGCCCGCACCCGGATGGCCGGCCACGGATCGTGGCGCTGCGTAGCCGCGGCTATTACTACAGCCTCTAGCCCGCATAGCAGCTGTCGAGCCTCGGCGAGGCTGCGACAGCATCTCCTCGGTACAGGTGTCAGACCGCAGCGCCTGCCTCGCCGCCTCGCCAAGGCTCGACAGTTGCTACGGTCGCCAATAGTTTTGTCAGCCCCGCCCAAAATCCTCTTTACCCAAGCTTTACCGTCCCCTGACTGCCGCTGACCTTGATCTCCGTAATCTACTCACATCCGGACTCACCGGAATAGAGACAGGAGAATCACCATGCGCAAGACCCTTATCGCTTTGATGTTCGCTGCTGCCCTGCCAACCGTTGCCATGGCCGCTGCGCCAGAAGGCCCAGGCCCGATGGGCGGCCCTGAAGGCCACATGATGGGTGGCCCAGGTCACGGCGGTGAACACGGCATGCGGGGCAAAGGTGGCCCTTTCAGCCAGCTGGACCTGAGCCCTGAACAGCGCCAGCAGATCGGCAAGTTGATGGGCCAGCAATGGCACGCTCGCAAAGAGTTGGTGCGCAAGTACCTGGACAAACTGCCAGCCGCTGATCAGAAAGCCATGAAAGACGAAATGGCGGCCGCCAAGCAGAAAACCCAGACCGACATCCGTGCCGTGCTGAAACCCGATCAACAGAAGAAATTCGACGAGATCGTGAAGAAACAAGCCGAGCGCCGCGCCGAGTGGAAGGAATTCCAGGCCTGGAAAGCCCAGCAGCCGCAAAAAGCGCAATAATGATCTAGCTTCACTCCCAGCCCAGTGGCCACCGCCGCTGGGCTTTTCCTGTTTGAGGATTTCTTGTGCGTTCATTGTTCTGGCGCGTCCTTGCCAGCTTCTGGCTGGCCATCGCCCTGGTTGCCGGGTTGTCGATCCTGCTTGGGCATATGCTCAACCAGGACGCCTGGATTCTCAGCCGCCACCCCGGGCTCAATAACCTCGCGCAGGAATGGACGCAGCTTTACGAGGCCCAGGGCGAAGACGCCGCCCAGGAGCTGCTGCAGCAGCGCAAGCGTCAGTACCACATTGACGTGCAAGTGCTTAACGAAAGCGGCGAGCCTGTGGTGCGCGGCACCTTCCCGCGCCGCGCCGCCGCCCTCGAAGCCCGGCAAAACGACAGCCAGGACCGCCACCTGCCCTGGCGCCGGCTGACCGCCGAGTACACCAGCGAAAAAACCGGCGACACCTACCTGCTGATCTACCGCATTCCCCACCCGGAACTGGACGCCTGGCACCGCAGCAGCCTGCTCTGGCCGTTAAGTGCCCTGGCGATTGCGCTGGTGGTGCTGACCCTGTTCAGCCTGTTGGTGACGTTGTCCATCACCCGCCCCCTCAGCCGCCTGCGCGGCGCAGTGCACGACCTGGGCCAGACCACCTATCAGCAGAACAGCCTGGCGCGGCTGGCCAACCGTCGCGATGAATTCGGCGTACTGGCCACCGACTTCAACCGCATGGGCGCCCGCCTGCAAAGCCTGATCGGCAGCCAGCGCCAGTTGCTGCGGGATGTGTCCCACGAACTGCGCTCGCCCCTGGCCCGCCTGCGGATCGCCCTGGCCCTGGCAGAACGGGCCACGCCCGAAGCGCGGGAAAAACTCTGGCCGCGCCTGACCCGCGAATGCGACCGCCTGGAAGCGCTGATCAGCGAAATCCTGGTACTCGCCCGGGTGGACGCCGATAACGCCAGTGCCGAAGACATCGACCTCAACCCGTTGCTCCGGACCCTGCAAAAAGACGCCTTGCTCGGCGCGCCGGACCAACCCGTGCAGCTGGATGCCGAGGCCGGGCTGCACCTCAAGGGCTGGCCGACCATGATCGAACGCGCGGTGGATAACCTGCTGCGCAACGCCCAACGCTTCAACCCGCCCGGGCAACCGATTGAAATGGAAGCCAGACGCCAGGGCGAACGCATTGTGATCAGTGTGCGCGACCACGGCCCCGGCGTGGATGCCGAACACCTGAGCCAACTCGGCGAGCCGTTTTACCGCGCCCCGGGGCAAACCGCCCAGGGCCATGGCCTGGGCCTGGCCATTGCGCGGCGCGCCGCAGAGCGCCATGGCGGCAGCCTGATCCTGGCCAATCATCAAGGCGGCGGCTTTATCGCCAGCGTGGACCTGCCGCTGGAGCCGGGGGTTGTCATTCAACCCTGATGATCTTCTATGATGGTCCTTCTCATTAGGAGGGCCTTTGATGACTGATCTGCTCACCCCCATCCAGGAAGCACTCGATTTACCCGTCACCCCACTGGCCGTAACCGAGGTCGGCGCCCTGCCCTCGACCTTTGCCGTCACCGAACTGGCCAGCGCCAGCATCGGTGCCGCAGGCCAGGCGGTCGCCCAGTTGCTGTTGCAGCAAACCGGGCGCCAGCCCTCGGTGACCGTGGACCGGCGCCTCGCCTCGTTCTGGTTCTCCTCCTCGCTGCGCCCCGACGGCTGGACCACCCCGCCGCTGTGGGACCCGATTGCCGGCGACTACGCCTGCACCGATGGCTGGATTCGCCTGCACACCAATGCACCGCATCACCGTGCCGCCGCCGAGCGCGTACTCGGGCAGGTCGCTGACCGTGAAGCAATGGCCGCGAAGGTTGCGCCATGGACCGCTGCCGAGCTGGAACAGGCGATCGTCGAAGCCAACGGCTGTGCGGCGCAGATGCGTTCGTGGCAAGACTGGCAAGTTCATCCACAAGGCTTGGCGGTCAATCAGGAACCGCTGGTCCATCGCCAGACCTTTGCAGCCCTCAGCGACAAACCCTGGCTGGGCTCGGTGGCAAGGCCGCTGGCGGGCATCAAGGTGCTGGACCTGACGCGCGTATTGGCCGGCCCCACCGCCAGCCGTTTTCTCGCAGGCCTCGGCGCCGATGTACTGCGCATCGACTCCCCTGACTGGAACGAACCCGGCGTGGTGCCGGAAATGACCCTGGGCAAACGTTGCGCCCGCCTGGACCTGAAAAACCCCGACGACCGCCTGATCTTCGAAAACCTGCTCAAGAACACCGACATTCTGCTGCACGGCTACCGCGCCGATGCACTGGAACAGTTGGGCTACGGTGAGGCTGCGCTGCAAGCCCTCGCGCCTGGCCTGATCGACGCCAGCCTCAACGCCTACGGCTGGAGCGGCCCGTGGCGCAATCGCCGGGGGTTCGACAGCCTGGTGCAGATGAGCACCGGGATTGCCGAGGCTGGCAGGCAGTGGAAAAACTCGGACAAACCGGTGCCGCTGCCGTTGCAGGCGCTGGACCACGCCACCGGGTATTTGATGGCGGCCAGTGCGATTCAGGCGTTGAGTGAACGATTGAAATCCGGCCGCGGCGGTTCGGCACTGTTGTCCCTCGCGCGCACGGCAAAGCTGTTGGTGGACGCAGGACAAGTCCCGGAACAACTACCGCTGCGGGCCGAAGAACCGGGTGATCAAGGCTTGGTGGTGGAGCAAACCGCCTGGGGCCCGGCCCACCGCTTGCTGCCCCCGGTGACCATCAGCGGGACACCGTTGCAGTGGGACTTGCCCGCAGGGGAATTGGGCTCACACCGCCCTCAGTGGTGACCGAAGATCCTGTGGCGAGGGAGCTTGCTCCCGCTGGACTGCGCAGCAGGCCCCAGCTTTTGGGTCGATGGGGCCGCTTCGCGCCCCAGCGGGAGCAAGCTCCCTCGCCACAGGTATGCAGAATCAATCCGCGCGGCTCAGTGATGTCCACAAATGCTGCGCCGCATAGGCTCTAAGCGGTCGCCAGGCCTCAGCCCGCGCCAGCAACTGGCGCGGGCTCACCGGCCCGCCTTCCAGCGCCACCAGCGCATTGATCAAACCGATATCCCCCGAGGCAAACGCATCCTGCTCGCGCATCTGGCGCATGGCGATGTACTGCGCCGTCCAGTCACCAATCCCGGGTAATGCGACCAACCGCGCCACGCCTTCCTTCAGGTTCGCCTTCGCCTGGAAAATCTGCGGGTCATCCAGCAACGCCTGGGCCACGCCCGACAAGGTACGCCCGCGACTTTTCGGCATGCCGAGGGTTGCCAAATCTGCGGCTGCCAGCACCTCGGCCGAAGGAAACACATGGGTCACACCGGCATGGGGCGTCACCAGCGGCGTGCCGTACTGCGCCACCAGCTTGCCCGCCAGCTTGATCGCCGCCACCACGGTAATCTGCTGGCCCAACACCGCGCGGATCGCCAACTCCAGCCCATCCCAGGTTCCCGGCACCCGCAAGCCAGGACGCGCCGCCACCAAGCTCGCCATCAAGGGATCATTCGCCAATTGCCGGTTGATCCGCTTCGGGTCAGCCGACAGGTCAAACATGTCCCGTAACCGCCGCTCAATTTCCGGCAACGCAGCCGGGTCGGGGAAGTCCACCGTTACTTCAAGCCAATCACCGGCCCCCGGTGACACACTGAGCCAACCCTGCTGACCGTCGACACTGATACTGCGCGAGTAAACGCCTGCGTCCACCGTCTCCATCCCGCTGATCGCCCGCGCCGACAAAAAGCCCAACATCGCCGCCCAGTCATACGGCGCCTGATACGCCAGCTGCATTCTCACAACGACAATACCCCGCTGTACAACCCATACGCCGCCAGGCTCGCCCCGGCGATCACGCAGGCGAAAATGCCTTTTTCCAGATGGGTAAACAAGGGCTGGCCC
This sequence comes from Pseudomonas sp. NPDC087814, assembly GCF_044742865.1. NCBI lineage: Bacteria > Pseudomonadati > Pseudomonadota > Gammaproteobacteria > Pseudomonadales > Pseudomonadaceae > Pseudomonas > Pseudomonas sp. NPDC087814. Next base: position 15,244 of record NZ_JBIUVK010000049.1, read on the forward strand.
TGCTCGCGCTTGGCCAGGGCAAACAGGATCACGCCCGGTGCATACAGCAGCGCCGACAGCAGCAAGTACTTCAGGCCACCGGCGTAGAGCAGCCACACCGCATAGGCCAGGGCGATCAGGCTCACCAGCAGGTCCTTGGTGCGTTCGCCATGGGCGCCTTCGTAGGTTTCACCGCGGCCGCTCAACAGCACCGCATACGCCGCCGACCAAAGATAGGGCACCAGGATCATCGACGACGCCAGGTAGATCAGGGTGGTGTAGGTACTTTCCGAAAACAGCGTGATCACCAGGAACAGCTGGATCATCACATTGGTCAGCCACAGCGCATTGACCGGCACCTGGTTGACGTTTTCCTTTTTCAGGAACGCCGGCATGGTCTTGTCATGGGCGGTGGCATAGAGGATTTCGGCGCAGAGCAAGGCCCACGACAGCAGCGCGCCCAACAGCGAAACCGCCAGGCCGATGCTGATCAACAGCGCGCCCCACGGGCCGACGATATGTTCCAGCACCCCGGCCAGGGACGGGTTTTGCAGGTTGGCCAGTTCCGGCTGGCTCATGATCCCGAGCGACAGCAGGTTGACCAATACCAGCAGTGCCAACACCCCCAGGAAACCGATGACCGTGGCCCGGCCCACGTCCGAGCGTTTCTCGGCCCGCGCCGAGTAGACACTGGCGCCCTCGATGCCGATAAACACAAACACCGTGACCAGCATCATGTTGCGCACCTGATCCACCACGCCGCCGAAATTCGGATTACTCAGGCCCCAGATATCCCGGGTAAAGATATCGGCCTTGAATGCCACGGCGGCGATCACGATAAACATCACCAGCGGTACGATCTTGGCCACGGTGGTGATCTGGTTGATGAGCGCCGCCTCCTTGATCCCGCGCATCACCAGGAAATGCACCGCCCACAACAACACCGACGCGCAGCCAATCGCTACCGGGGTATTGCCCTGGCCGAACACCGGAAAAAAGTAGCCGAGGGTACTGAATAGCAACACGAAGTAACCGACGTTGCCCATCCAGGCACTGATCCAGTAGCCCCAGGCCGACGAGAAACCCATGTAGTCGCCAAACCCGGCCTTGGCGTACGCGTATACGCCGGAATCCAGTTCCGGCTTGCGGTTGGCCAGGGTCTGGAACACAAAGGCCAGGGTCAGCATGCCCACGGCGGTAATGCCCCAGCCAATCAACACCGCGCCTACCTCGGCCCGCGCCGCCATGTTCTGCGGCAACGAGAAAATCCCGCCGCCGATCATCGAGCCCACCACCAGGGCGATCAAGGCATTGAGGCGCAGCTTTTCCGAGGATTGGGACATGAATACTCCTGAACAAAACAACCATTGAGCCAACAACTGTGCACTCAACTAATTTATTAAGCCGGCGCAGCGTTTATTAGATATAGCCAATAAAGGCGCCTGTTTCATAACTTAAAGGCATGACAATAAACAGCGTTAAGGCAAATTTATAATTTAAATAACGCTGCGCTGTAAAAGTTTGCATATCTGCAAATACGGGCTAGCTTCAAAGGTCCACGCTAATGAGAAAACCTGTTGTTTGAAACGCAGAACCGCTCTACGACGAGCCTCTGCGAGGCACTTGAGCGCCCGTACCTTTCATCATAAGTCATTAATTCACAATGGAATGTGCCAATGAAGTGATCTGAGTCAGCTGTTTGATTAGCGCACGGATTTATTCTGTGGTCTCTCTTCTCCTGCATTGGAGTCATGCGATGTCTGAATCTCCCGGAAAACTTCGACTCGGCGCACTGGTTGCACTTGTCGTGGGTTCAATGATTGGTGGCGGGATCTTCTCACTGCCGCAAAACATGGCGGCCAGCGCCGATGTCGGCGCGGTACTGATTGGTTGGGTGATCACCGCCGTGGGCATGTTGACCCTGGCGTTCGTGTTCCAGACCCTGGCCAATCGCAAGCCCGACCTCGACGGCGGGGTCTATGCCTACGCCAAGGCCGGGTTTGGCGACTACATGGGTTTCTCATCCGCCTGGGGTTACTGGATCAGTGCCTGGCTGGGCAACGTCGGCTATTTCGTGCTGCTGTTCAGCACCCTCGGTTACTTCTTCCCCATCTTCGGCGAAGGCAACACCCCGGCGGCGGTGATCGGCGCGTCGGTGCTGCTGTGGGCCGTGCACTTCCTGGTACTGCGCGGGATCAAGGAAGCCGCGTTCATCAACCTGGTGACCACCATCGCCAAGGTGGTGCCACTGGTGCTGTTTGTGTTGATCGCGCTCTTCGCGTTCAAGCTGGACATCTTCACCGCCGACATCTGGGGCGTGAAAAACCCGGACCTGGGCAGCGTGATGAACCAGGTGCGCAACATGATGCTGGTCACCGTCTGGGTGTTCATCGGCATTGAGGGCGCAAGCATCTTCTCGTCCCGCGCCGAAAAACGCTCCGACGTCGGCAAGGCCACGGTGATTGGTTTTATCACCGTGCTGCTGTTCCTGATGCTGGTGAACGTGCTGTCCCTGGGGATCATGACCCAACCGGAATTGGCCAAGCTGCAAAACCCGTCGATGGCCGCCGTGCTGGAGCACGTGGTGGGTCACTGGGGCGCGGTATTGATCAGCGTCGGCTTGATCATTTCCTTGCTGGGGGCGCTGCTGTCGTGGGTGCTGCTGTGTGCGGAGATCATGTTCGCCGCCGCCAAGGACCACACCATGCCGGAGTTCCTGCGTAAGGAAAACGCCAACCACGTGCCGGCCAACGCCCTGTGGCTGACCAACGCCATGGTGCAGATTTTCCTGGTGATCACGCTGTTCTCGGCCAGCACTTACCTGTCGCTGATCTACCTCGCCACCTCGATGATCCTGGTGCCTTACCTGTGGTCGGCGGCCTATGCACTGCTGCTGGCGGTGCGCGGTGAAACCTATGAAAGCGCCCCGGGCGAACGCAGGAAAGACCTACTGATCGGCGCCATCGCGTTGATCTACGCGGTCTGGCTGCTGTACGCCGGTGGCACCAAGTACCTGTTGCTGTCCGCCCTGCTCTACGCCCCTGGCGTGATCCTGTTCGCCATGGCCAAGCATGAACTGGGCAAACCGATTTTCACCAACGTCGAGAAGCTGATTTTCGCCGCAGTCGTCATAGGCGCCCTCGTGGCGGGCTATGGCCTCTACTCCGGCTTCCTGACCCTGTAATCATTGTTCACTGGAGGATCTGTAATGACCACGGAAAAAGTGAAGTACGGCGTACATTCCGAAGCCGGCAAACTGCGCAAAGTCATGGTGTGCTCCCCAGGTTTGGCCCACCAGCGGCTGACCCCAAACAACTGCGATGAACTGCTGTTCGATGACGTGCTGTGGGTAGCCCAGGCCAAGCGCGACCACTTCGACTTCGTGACCAAGATGCGCGAGCGCGACATCGATGTGCTGGAAATGCACAACCTGCTGACCGACATCGTCGCCATCCCCGAAGCGCTGGACTGGATCCTGGAGCGCAAGATCACCGCCAACCAGGTGGGCCTGGGGCTGGTCAATGAGGTCAGCTCGTGGCTGCGCAGCCTGGAGCCGCGCAAGGTCGCCGAGTACCTGATCGGTGGCGTGTCGGCCGATGACCTGCCGAGCAGTTTCGGTGGCAAGACCATCGAGATGTTCCGCGATTTCCTCGGCCACTCAAGCTTCATCCTGCCGCCGCTGCCCAACACCCAGTTCACCCGCGACACCACCTGCTGGATCTACGGTGGCGTGACGCTGAACCCGATGTACTGGCCGGCGCGACGCCAGGAAACCCTGCTGGCCAGCGCCATCTACAAATTCCACCCCGAGTTCACCAACGCGGACTTCCAGGTGTGGTACGGCGACCCTGACCAGGAACACGGCAACGCCACCCTGGAAGGCGGCGACGTGATGCCGATTGGTAACGGCGTGGTGTTGATCGGCATGGGCGAGCGTTCCTCGCGCCAGGCCATCGGCCAACTCGCCCTGAACCTGTTCAAGCACAAGGCCGTGGAGCGTGTGATCGTCGCCGGCCTGCCAAAATCCCGCGCGGCGATGCACCTCGACACCGTGTTCAGCTTCTGCGACCGCGACCTGGTCACGATCTTCCCGGAAGTGGTCAACCAGATCGTCGCCTTCACCCTGCGCCCGGACGAGACCAAACCCGGCGGCATCGACATCCAGTGCGAAAAAACCAACTTCCTCGACACCGTCGCCGCCGCCCTGAACCTCAAGGCCCTGCGTGTGGTGGAAACCGGCGGCAACAGCTTCGCCGCCGAGCGCGAGCAGTGGGATGACGGCAACAACGTAGTGGCCGTGGAGCCTGGCGTGGTGATCGGCTACGACCGCAACACCTACACCAACACCTTGCTGCGCAAGGCCGGTGTGGAAGTCATCACCATCAGCGCCGGTGAACTCGGCCGTGGCCGTGGCGGCGGCCACTGCATGACCTGCCCGATCATTCGCGACCCAATCGACTACTGATATTCAAACCCTGGCCGCCGCTCATAAGGCGCCGGCCAGGGGGATAACCTAAACAGAAGGAGATCCACCATGGCTTTTAATATGCGCAACCGCAGCCTGCTGTCGCTGATGCACCACACCACTCGCGAGCTGCACTACCTGCTGGACCTGTCCCGCGACCTCAAGCGCGCCAAATACACCGGCACCGAGCGTCCGCACCTGAAGGGCAAAAACATCGCGCTGATCTTCGAAAAAACCTCGACCCGCACCCGTTGCGCGTTCGAAGTCGCGGCCCACGACCAGGGTGCCCACGTCACCTACATCGACCCGGTGTCGTCGCAGATCGGCCACAAAGAAAGCATGAAAGACACCGCCCGCGTCCTCGGCCGGATGTTCGATGCCATCGAGTACCGTGGCTTTGAACAGGAAATCGTCGAAGAGCTGGCCAAGTTCGCCGGGGTGCCGGTGTTCAACGGCCTGACCGCCGAATTCCACCCCACCCAGATGATCGCCGACACCCTGACCATGCGCGAGCACAGCGACAAGCCGCTGCATGACATCAGCTACGCCTACCTGGGCGACGCCCGCTACAACATGGGCAACTCGCTGCTGATGATTGGCGCCAAGCTGGGCATGGACGTGCGCATCGGCGCACCGAAAGCCCTGTGGCCCCATGCTGATTTCATCAAGCAGTGCCAGGAATTTGCCGAGGAAAGCGGCGCGCGCATCACCATCACCGAAGACCCGAAGGAAGCGGTGAAAGGCGTGGACTTCATCCACACCGATATCTGGGTGTCCATGGGCGAACCGGTGGAAGCGTGGGACGAGCGCATCGAGCAACTGCTGCCGTACCAGGTCAACGCCAAGATGATGAAGGCCTCGGGCAATCCCCGCGTGAAATTCATGCACTGCCTGCCGGCGTTCCACAACAGCGAGACCAAGGTCGGCAAGGACATCGCCGCGCGTTATCCGAACCTGGCCAATGGCGTGGAAGTGACCGAAGAAGTGTTTGAGTCCCCGGCCAACATCGCCTTTGAGCAGGCGGAAAACCGTATGCACACCATCAAGGCGATCCTGGTGTCGGCGCTGGCGGATATCTAAACCAATACCGCTCCCACTTTTGATACGCGGTCCAAAATGTGGGAGCGGGCTTGCTCGCGAAGGCGGCGTGCCAGTCGCTATATTTTTCACCGACACACCGCTTTCGCGAGCAAGCCCGCTCCCACATTTGGCCCGGTGTTCACAACGCTGGATTCTGGAAGGACAACCTTATATGCGTATCGTCGTTGCACTGGGCGGCAACGCCCTTCTGCGCCGTGGTGAACCCATGACCGCAGACAATCAACGGGCCAATATCCGCATCGCCACCGAACAGATCGCCAAGATCCACAAAGGCAACGAGCTGGTGATTGCCCACGGCAATGGCCCGCAAGTGGGCCTGCTGTCGCTGCAGGCTGCCGCCTACACCCAGGTTTCACCTTACCCGCTGGATGTGTTGGGAGCCGAAACCGAGGGCATGATCGGGTACATCATCGAACAGGAACTGGGCAACCTGCTGGACTTCGAAGTGCCGTTCGCCACGCTGCTGACCCAGGTGGAAGTGGACGCCAAGGACCCGGCCTTCCAGAACCCGACCAAACCCATCGGCCCGGTGTACTCCAAAGCCGAAGCGGAAAAACTGGCCGCTGAAAAAGGCTGGGCGATTGCCCCCGATGGCGACAAGTATCGCCGCGTGGTGGCCAGCCCACGGCCAAAGCGGATCTTTGAAATCCGCCCGATCCAGTGGCTGCTGGAAAAAGGCAGCATCGTGATCTGCGCCGGCGGCGGCGGGATTCCGACGATGTATGGCGAAGACGGCAAGCTCAAGGGCATTGAAGCCGTGATCGACAAAGACCTGTGCTCCTCGTTGCTGGCCGGGCAACTGGACGCCGATTTGCTGGTGATCGCCACCGACGTCAATGCCGCCTTTATCGACTTCGGCAAGCCCACCCAGAAAGCCATCGGCCAGGCACACCCGGACGAAATCGAAAAGCTCGGCTTCGCTGCCGGCTCCATGGGGCCCAAGGTCCAGGCCGCGTGCGAGTTCGCCCGCCAGACTGGAAAAACCGCAGTGATCGGTTCACTCTCGGACATCGAAGCGATCGTCCAGGGCAGCGCCGGCACCCGCATCAGTACCGCAAAACCTGGCATCACCTACCTGTGAAGTAGAGGAGAAACGCCTATGGCTACCTTTGAACCTGGTCACCTGCACATCGAACGCCACGCGCTGAACAAGGATGACTACAGCTACAACCTGTGCATCGACTACGAAGTCAGCCAGGACCCAAAGGAAGGCAAGGGAATGCTCTTCAAGATGCACGGCACGGTGCAGGGCAAGGAGCTCAAGGAAGAGTTCTTCCTGCCCAAGGACCAGTCGTTCGACTTCGCCCGGCAGGCGATGAACATCGCGCAGAAGTACGGCATGCCGAAGATTGCCGTGCTCAATGGCCAGATGCACAAGCAGTACGATTTGATGTTTGAGGATGTGCGGCATCAGCTGGATGTGAAGCCTGGGGATCCAGTCAAACCCGAACACCTCGAATAACCCGATTTCCCAGGCACCAACCATTAAATGTGGGAGCGGCGGTGCGACGATTCGACTTGCTCGCGAATGCGGTGTGTCAGCTAATACATCCGGTGACTGACACACCGCATTCGCGAGCAAGCCCGCTCCCACATTTTGATCTCTATCTTCTCCAAGGCATACTTGCCACCTCTCGCTCGCCAGAACCAAAAACAGCCCCATGCGTATCCACGTCAGCTTCATCGACCGCGTCGGCATCACCCAGGAAGTCCTGGCCTTGCTCGGTGGGCGCAATCTGAACCTGGATGCGGTGGAAATGGTTCCGCCCAACGTCTACATCGACGCGCCAACCTTGAGCGCCGAGGTACTGGAAGAGCTGCGTGATGCACTGTTCAGCGTGCGCGGCGTGCAAGCCGTGACCGTGGTCGACATCCTCCCCGGCCAGCGCCAGCACCTGCAACTCGATGCCCTGCTCGCCGCCATGACCGACCCGGTACTGGCCCTGGACAGCGCCGGCAAGATCCTGCTGGCCAACCCGGCGCTGATCGCCTTGTACGGTCGTGAACCCGCCGGGGAAAGCATCAACGAACTGTTCGACGACCCAACCCTGCTGGCCACCCTGCTGGAGCACGGCTTTCGCCTGGCCCTGCGGGAAATCAGCGTCAACGGCCAGACCCTGCTGCTGGACGCCACGCCGATCACCGACGCCGGCGCCCTGCTGACCCTGTACCAACCCAACCGCATCGGCGAACAACTGTCGGCGCTGCACCATGACCACGCCGAAGGTTTCGACGCGTTGTTGGGCGAGTCTCCGGCGATCCGCACCCTCAAGGCGCGGGCGCAACGGGTGGCGGCGCTGGATGCACCGTTGTTGATCCAGGGCGAGACCGGCACCGGCAAGGAGCTGGTGGCCCGTGCCTGCCACGCCATCAGCGCACGCCACAGCGCGCCGTTCCTGGCCCTGAACTGCGCGGCGCTGCCGGAGAACCTGGCCGAGAGCGAACTGTTCGGCTACGCCCCCGGCGCCTTCACCGGTGCCCAGCGTGGCGGTAAGCCGGGGCTGATGGAACTGGCCAACCAGGGCACGGTGTTCCTCGACGAGATCGGCGAGATGTCGCCGTACTTGCAGGCCAAGCTGCTGCGGTTTCTCAACGACGGCAGCTTCCGCCGGGTGGGCGGCGACCGTGAGGTGAAGGTCAATGTGCGGATCCTCAGCGCCACCCACCGCGACCTGGAAAAGATGGTCAGCGAAGGCACCTTCCGCGAAGACCTGTTCTACCGCCTCAATGTGCTCAACGTCGAAGTGCCGCCCCTGCGCGAGCGCGGCCAGGACATCCTGCTGCTGGCCCGCTACTTCATGCAGCAGGCCTGCGCGCAGATCCAGCGCCCGGTCTGCCGCCTGGCGCCGGGCACCTACCCGGCGCTGCTGGGCAACCGCTGGCCAGGCAACGTGCGCCAGTTGCAGAACGTGATCTTCCGCGCCGCAGCCATTTGCGAAAGCAGCCTGGTGGACATCGGCGACCTGGACATCGCCGGCACCTCGGTGGCGCGGCAGAACGATGGTGAAGTCGACAGCCTGGAGCAGGCCGTGGAGGATTTCGAGCGCGGGTTGCTGGAGAAGCTCTATGTCAGCTATCCGTCCACGCGCCAGCTGGCCAGCCGCCTGCAAACCTCCCACACCGCCATTGCCCATCGCCTGCGCAAGTACGGTATTCCCAACAAGCCCTGACTGACTGCACGCGATCAACATGTGGGAGCGGGCTTGCTCGCGAATGCGTTGGGTCAGTCAATACATTCGGCACTGACATACCGCTTTCGCGAGCAAGCCCGCTCCCACATTTGATCTACGGCGCCCTCAAAAGCGACCTCCGCCTGTACTGAAAGCGCTACAGTGGAACGATATCAATACACACCGTCCCAGGCGTCGCGATGCAAGGCTTTGATCCTCATAGTCTTTTTTTCAACGGCCCAGCTGTAGCGATATCGCTACAACCACCTTCCGATCATCACCCGCCATAATCAGTAACTAATTGTTTTATAACGATAAAAAAACATTGGCCGCAATTTTGCTAAGCAACTCCCCATTATTCCAATCCCGTCCACCAGACGAATCTGGCCCTGAGGAGTTTCCATGAGCGAGTTGCGCTTTACTGAAGATCACGAATGGCTGCGCGCCGAAGCCGACGGCAGCGTGACCGTGGGCATTACCGCTTTTGCGCAGAACGCGCTGGGTGATGTGGTTTTCGTGCAACTGCCTGAGCTGCAGTCCTACGACAAAGGGGCAGAAGCCTCCACCGTTGAATCGGTCAAGGCCGCCAGCGGCGTATACATGCCATTGGACGGCGAAGTCCTCGAAGTAAACGAAAAGCTGGACGGCAGCCCCGAGCTGGTCAACGAAGACCCGATGGGCGAAGGCTGGTTCTTCCGCTTTAAACCGGCTGATGCCGACGCAGTAGCTAAGCTGTTGGATCAGGATGCGTATGACCGCCTGATCAAAGCCAACGCTGAAGCCTGAGGAGCGCGCCATGACTAATCTGACCACCGCCAACGAATTCATCGCCCGCCACATCGGCCCGCGCCAGGACGACGAGCAACACATGCTCGCCACCCTGGGCTTTGATTCCCTGGAAGCCCTGAGCGCCAGCGTGATCCCGGAAAGCATCAAGGGCACCGCTGTGCTGGGCCTGAGCGATGGCTTGAGCGAAGCCGACGCACTGGCTTCGATCAAGGCGATCGCCGCCAAGAACGAGCTGTTCAAGACCTACATCGGCCAGGGCTACTACAACTGCCATACACCGTCGCCGATCCTGCGCAACCTGCTGGAAAACCCGGCCTGGTACACCGCCTACACTCCGTATCAGCCGGAGATTTCCCAGGGCCGCCTGGAGTCGCTGCTGAACTTCCAGACGCTGATCAGCGACCTCACCGGCCTGCCGATCGCCAACGCCTCGCTGTTGGACGAAGCCACCGCCGCTGCCGAAGCCATGACCTTCTGCAAACGCCTGAGCAAGAACAAAGGCAGCAACGCGTTCTTCGCCTCCGTGCACAGCCACCCGCAAACCCTCGACGTATTGCGCACCCGTGCCGAGCCGCTGGGCATCGACGTGGTGGTGGGCGACGAGCGTGAACTGACCGACGTCAGCGCCTTCTTCGGCGCCCTGCTGCAATACCCGGCCAGCAACGGTGACGTGTTCGACTACCGCGAGCTGACCGAGCGCTTCCACGCCGCCAACGCACTGGTGGCCGTGGCCGCCGACCTGCTGGCCCTGACCCTGCTGACCCCGCCGGGTGAGTTCGGCGCCGACGTGGCCATCGGCAGCGCGCAACGCTTCGGCGTGCCGCTGGGCTTCGGTGGCCCGCATGCGGCGTACTTCTCCACCAAGGATGCGTTCAAGCGCGACATGCCGGGCCGTCTGGTCGGCGTCTCCGTGGACCGTTTCGGCAAGCCGGCCCTGCGCCTGGCCATGCAGACCCGCGAGCAACATATCCGCCGCGAGAAGGCCACCAGCAATATCTGCACCGCCCAGGTATTGCTCGCCAACATCGCCAGCATGTATGCCGTGTACCACGGCCCGAAAGGCCTGACCCAGATTGCCAACCGCATTCACCACCTGACCGCGATCTTCGCCAAAGGCTTGGGCGCATTGGGCCTGGCAGTTGAACAAGCCCACTTCTTCGACACCCTGACCATCAAGACCGGCGCGCAAACTGCTGCCCTGCACGACAAGGCTCGCGCCCAGCGCATCAACCTGCGTGTGGTCGACGGCGAACGCGTTGGCCTGTCGGTGGACGAAACCACCTCCCAAGCCGACATCGAAACCCTGTGGAGCGTGTTCGCCGGCGGTAAAGCCCTGCCGGACTTCGCCGCATTGGCTGCCAGCGTTGAAAGCACCCTGCCGGCCGCGCTGCTGCGCCAGTCGCCAATTCTCAGCCACCCGGTGTTCAACCGTTACCACTCCGAAACCGAGCTGATGCGCTACCTGCGCAAACTGGCCGACAAGGACCTGGCCCTGGATCGCACCATGATCCCGCTGGGCTCGTGCACCATGAAGCTCAACGCCGCCAGCGAAATGATCCCGGTGACCTGGGCCGAGTTCGGTGCCCTGCACCCGTTCGCCCCGGCCTCGCAAAGCGCCGGCTACCAGCAACTGACGACCGAACTGGAAGCCATGCTCTGCGCGGCCACCGGTTACGACGCGATTTCCCTGCAACCGAACGCCGGTTCCCAGGGCGAATACGCCGGCCTGCTGGCCATCCGTGCCTATCACCAGAGCCGTGGCGAAGAACGCCGCGATATCTGCCTGATCCCGTCGTCGGCCCACGGCACCAACCCGGCCACCGCCAACATGGCCGGCATGCGCGTCGTGGTCACCGCCTGCGATGCACGCGGTAACGTCGACATCGAAGACCTGCGTGCCAAGGCTATCGAGCACCGCGAGCACCTCGCTGCGCTGATGATCACCTACCCGTCCACCCACGGCGTGTTCGAAGAAGGCATCCGCGAAATCTGCGGGATCATTCACGACAACGGCGGCCAGGTGTACATCGACGGCGCCAACATGAACGCGATGGTCGGCCTCTGCGCCCCGGGCAAGTTCGGCGGCGATGTGTCCCACTTGAACCTGCACAAGACCTTCTGCATTCCCCACGGTGGTGGCGGCCCGGGCGTCGGCCCGATTGGCGTCAAATCCCACCTGACGCCGTTCCTGCCCGGCCATGCCGCGATGGAACGCAAGGAAGGCGCGGTCTGCGCCGCACCGTTCGGCAGCGCGAGCATCCTGCCGATCACCTGGATGTACATCAGCATGATGGGCGGCGCAGGCCTCAAGCGCGCTTCGCAGTTGGCGATTTTGAATGCCAACTACATTTCCCGTCGCCTGGAAGAGCACTACCCGGTGCTGTACACCGGCAGCAACGGCCTGGTGGCCCACGAATGCATCCTCGACCTGCGCCCGTTGAAAGACAGCAGCGGCATCAGCGTGGATGACGTGGCCAAGCGTCTGATCGACTTTGGTTTCCATGCGCCGACCATGTCGTTCCCGGTGGCTGGCACCCTGATGATCGAGCCGACCGAAAGCGAATCCCGGGAAGAACTGGACCGCTTCTGCGACGCGATGATCGCCATCCGCGAAGAAATCCGCGCGGTGGAAAATGGCTCGCTGGACAAGGACGACAACCCGCTGAAGAACGCACCACACACTGCTGCGGAACTGGTTGGCGAATGGAGCCACCCATACAGCCGCGAGCAAGCGGTGTACCCGGTGGCGTCGTTGATCGAAGCCAAGTACTGGCCGCCGGTTGGCCGGGTCGACAACGTGTTTGGCGATCGCAACCTGGTGTGCGCGTGCCCGTCGATCGAGAGCTACGCGTAACCTGATGTGGGAGCGGGCTTGCTCGCGAATGCGGAGTGTCAGTTGATACATCTGGTGACTGACCCACCGCTTTCGCGAGCAAGCCCGCTCCCACATTGGACCGCGTACATCCGATCAATAATAAGAAACCGGAGAACAACCATGTCTTTAAGCGTGTTCGACCTGTTCAAGATTGGCATCGGCCCCTCCAGCTCTCACACCGTCGGCCCGATGCGCGCTGCCGCTCGATTCGTCGAGGGACTGAAGCGCGACAACCTGCTGGGCGCCACCACCTGCGTCAAGGTGGAGCTCTACGGCTCACTCGGCGCCACCGGCAAAGGCCACGGCAGTGACAAGGCCGTATTGCTGGGCCTGGAAGGCGAGCACCCGGATACCGTGAACACCGAAACCGTTGCCGCCCGCCTGTTGGAAATTCGCGGCAACGCACGCTTGAACCTGCTCGGCGAACACAGCATTGCGTTCAACGAGAAAGAACACCTGGCGATGATTCGCAAACCCCTGCCCTATCATCCCAACGGCATGATCTTCCGCGCCTTCGACGCCGCCGGCTTGCAGATTCGCAGCCGCGAGTACTACTCGGTGGGCGGCGGGTTTGTGGTGGATGAAGACGCCGCCGGCCACGACCGGATTGTCGAAGACGCCACGCCCCTGACGTTCCCGTTCAAAAGTGCCAAGGACTTGCTCGGCCATTGCGCCACCTATGGGCTGTCCATCAGCCAGGTGATGCTGACCAATGAAAGCGCCTGGCGCCCGGAAGCGGAAACCCGCGCCGGCCTGCTGAAGATCTGGCAGGTGATGCAGGACTGCGTGGACGCGGGCTGTCGCAACGAAGGGATTTTGCCGGGAGGGCTGAAGGTCAAGCGCCGCGCCGCCGCGTTGCATCGCCAATTGTGCAAGAACCCGGAATCGGCGCTGCGCGACCCGCTGTCGGTGCTGGACTGGGTCAACCTGTACGCCCTGGCGGTCAACGAAGAAAACGCCAATGGCGGGCGCGTGGTGACGGCGCCCACCAACGGTGCGGCCGGGATTGTGCCGGCGGTGTTGCACTACTACATGCGCTTTATCCCGGGGGCCAGCGAAGACGGAGTGGTGCGCTTCCTGCTCACCGCCGCGGCCATCGGCATTCTGTACAAGGAAAACGCCTCGATCTCCGGCGCCGAAGTCGGCTGCCAGGGAGAAGTCGGCGTGGCCTGCTCCATGGCTGCCGGCGCCCTGTGTGAAGTGTTGGGCGGTACGGTTTCCCAGGTAGAAAACGCCGCCGAGATCGGCATGGAACACAACCTCGGCCTGACCTGCGACCCCATCGGCGGCTTGGTGCAGGTGCCCTGCATCGAGCGCAACGCCATGGGTTCGGTCAAGGCCATCAATGCGGTGCGCATGGCCCTGCGCGGCGACGGGCAACACTTCGTGTCCCTCGACAAGGTCATCCGCACCATGCGCCAGACCGGCGCCGACATGAAAAGCAAATACAAGGAAACCGCCCGTGGCGGTTTGGCGGTCAACATTATCGAGTGCTGACGCCTATAAGCGCGTCCGCACGTTTTTCAGGAGCTGAATATGTCCACCGAAACCCTGTTGAAAACCCCGTTGCACGCCCTGCACATCGAACTGGGCGCACGCATGGTGCCCTTCGCCGGCTACGACATGCCGGTGCAATACCCGCTGGGCGTGATGAAAGAACACCTGCACACCCGTGAACAAGCCGGGTTGTTCGATGTGTCGCACATGGGCCAGATCCGCCTGACCGGCGCCGGTGCCGCCAAGGCCCTGGAAACCCTGGTGCCGGTGGACATCATCGACTTGCCGGTGGGCATGCAGCGTTATGCGATGTTCACCAACGAGCAAGGCGGCATCCTGGATGACCTGATGGTCGCCAACCTGGGTAACGACGAACTGTTCCTGGTGGTCAACGCCGCCTGCAAGGACCAGGACCTGGCCCACCTGCGCCAGCACATCGGTGACCAGTGCACCATCGAGCCACTGTTCGAGGAACGCGCCCTGCTGGCCCTGCAAGGCCCGGCTGCCGTCAGCGTGCTGGCGCGCCTGGCGCCGGAGGTCAAGCACATGACCTTCATGCAATTCGCACCGACCCGCCTGCTGGGCGTGGATTGTTACGTCAGCCGCTCGGGCTACACCGGCGAAGACGGCTTCGAAATCTCGGTACCGGCCGCGAACGCCGAGGCCCTGGCCCGCAGCCTGCTGGCCGAAACCGAAGTACAGGCCATCGGCCTGGGCGCCCGCGACTCCCTGCGCCTGGAAGCCGGCCTGTGCCTTTATGGCCATGACATGAACACCGAGACCACGCCGATTGAAGCCAGCCTGTTGTGGGCAATTTCCAAGGCCCGTCGTGCTGATGGCGCACGCGCCGGTGGCTTCCCGGGCGCCGATGCGATCTTCACCCAGCAACAAACCGGCGTCAGCCGCAAACGCGTAGGCCTGTTGCCACAGGAACGCACGCCGGTCCGTGAAGGCGCAGAAATCGTCGACGAACACGGCACCGTGATCGGCAGCGTCTGCAGCGGCGGTTTTGGCCCGAGCCTGGGCGGCCCGCTGGCCATGGGTTATCTGGACAGCGCTTTCATCGCACTGGATACCGAAGTATCTGCGTTGGTACGTGGGAAAAAGGTGCCACTACGTGTAAGTAAAATGCCATTCGTACCACAACGTTACTACCGTGGTTGATTGACTGTTCCTATAAGTAACGCGGTTGCGTTAACGTGCACTAATCTGTAACGCAACCGCCACATTAAAGTGCATTGACGATAGTCAATGTTATGTTCAGTCACCTATAACAAGTGACGAATTCTATCGAATAAACGCGTTCCACATTGTGGGCATAAGTGTAACGAGGCCGAGCAAAACCTGGGGTTTTGCCGGGGCTTGTTTTTTCTGTATTAGTTGGCGTAGAGTTTGCCCACTGTGTTTGCATGGGTCGCTTTGAACCTGGACCTGGGCAGTAGCCAAAGTTTGCTACAACCCGTTCGACGTCTCTTACTTTCCTGCAACCCAGCCCAGTACTCTTTCATGTGAAAGGGGCTGTCATTAATTTTTTTGCGTCAAGGAAATAAGAAAATGGCTGATCGTCAGAGCGGTACCGTCAAGTGGTTTAACGACGAAAAAGGGTTTGGTTTTATCACTCCAGAAAGCGGTCCGGATCTGTTCGTCCACTTCCGCGCTATTCAGGGCAACGGCTTCAAAAGCCTGAAAGAAGGCCAGAAAGTGACCTTCATCGCGGTGCAAGGCCAGAAAGGCATGCAAGCCGACGAAGTACAAGCAGAAGGCTGATCCTTGCTGCGACAAAAAGCCCCTGATATGACATCAGGGGCTTTTTTATGGGCGTTCTTCCGTAAAATGGCTTTTTTCCTGCCGAGAGCCATGCCATGTCGAAACACCTGCTGAGCCCCCAAGGCGAGTTTCCCGCCGTAGGCCTGGGCCGTCGTCTGGCAGCGATGTTCTATGACTTCCTGTTGTGCACCGCCCTGCTGATCGTCACGGCCTTCATCTACAAGCTGGTGTGGATGGGGTTTGTCGGTGAGGCCAAGCTGCGGGCGCTGTCTGAGTCTGGCGCGCTGGATGGTGATCCGCTGTTGTCGACGATTTTGTTTTTTGTGTTGTTTGGGTTTTTTGCCAAGTTCTGGACGCACTCGGGGCAGACCCTGGGGATGCAGGTTTGGGGGGTGCGGGTGCAGAACGCTGATGGGTCGCGGATTAGTCTGTGGCAGGCGTTGTTGCGGTTTGTGGTGTCGATTGCTTCGTGGTTGTGCCTGGGGCTTGGGTTTATCTGGTCGTTGTTCGACAAGCAGAAGCGTGGCTGGCATGACATTTATTCGGATACGCGGTTGGTGCGGGTTCCGAAGAAAAAGAAGTAGGTTTTTAGATTGGGGGCATATCCGTTGCTGCGGTTATGGCCGCTATTGGTTCCGCTCTTACAGCGGCTCACTTTTGAAGAGCGCAAAAGTAAGCAAAACGCTCTTGCCCCACCACTCGGCACCTCGCCTAGGCTCGGTGTGCCCTCACTCCGGCTTTGGACCGTGGGCCGCCGTCATGGGCCATCCCTGGCCCAGGACGGCTAACCTGGCGTCCTGCCAGGTTACCCACGCTCCAAAGCCTGCGTTCGGCCAGCGTGGTTTAACGGGGCGCCTAAGATCAAAATCAAGATCAACAGCAAGAGCACAGCGGCCTACCGGCCGGCTTGAGTGTTGAAGAACAAAATCAAAAGCTAAAGCGGGCACGGTCCAAATGTGGGAGCGGGCTTGCTCGCGAAGGTCGTTAACGATGACGTGGGCATCCTGATTCAACGCGGCGCTCTCAGGTTTTTCGCGAGCAAGCCCGCTCCCACATAAAAGCAGATCTGTTTTCGCTCTGGTCTTTGCTTTTGCTTTTAACACTCAAGCCGGCCGGCAGGCCGCTGTGCTCTTGATCTGCTTTTGATCTTGATCTGCGGGCCCCGTTAACCACGATGGCCGCAAGTAGGCACGGTGGAGCGGGTAAATCGGCAGGGATGCCGATTTAGCCGCGCCGGGCCATGGATGGCCCGTCGCGGCGGCCCGCGGAGCCGTGCCGGAGTGCGGGCATGCCGAGCCTAAGCGAGGCACCGAGTGGTGGGGCAAAGACCTTTTGGTTACTTTTGGGGCGTTTGCCAAAAGTGACCCGCTGTAAGAGCGGAACCATAGGTGGCCGTTACCGCAGCAACGGATATGTACACAAACCAACCCACCGCAAATCAAGCATTCCCCGCCAACCTCAACCGAGCCGCCTGAGTAAAATCCAACATCCGCTTCAGCGGTCTAACCGCCTGCGGAATCACCGAAGGCTCAACAAAAATCTCATTACTCCCCTCACGCAAGCACTGCAGCGTGCGCTCCAGGGTATTCATCGCCATCCACGGGCAATGCGCACAACTGCGACACGCCGCCCCATTCCCCGCCGTCGGCGCCTCGACAAACACCTTGTCCGGGCACAGCTGCTGCATCTTGTAGAAAATGCCGCGGTCGGTGGCCACGATAAACGTCTTGTTCGGCAACCGCTGCGCCGCCGCAATCAACTGGCTGGTAGACCCCACCGCATCCGCCAACTCGATCACCGACGTCGGCGACTCCGGGTGCACCAGAATCGCCGCGTCCGGGTACAACGCCTTCATGTCCTCCAACTGCTTGGACTTGAACTCCTCGTGCACGATGCACGCACCATCCCACAGCAACATGTCTGCACCCGTCTGACGCTGGATATAGGTGCCCAGGTGCTTGTCCGGCCCCCAGATAATCGTCTCGCCGTTATCCATCAGGCTTTCGACAATCTCCAGCGCACAACTGGAAGTCACCACCCAATCAGCACGGGCTTTCACCGCCGCCGACGTGTTGGCATAGACCACCACCGTGCGCTCAGGGTGCTGATCACAGAATGCCGAGAACTCATCCACCGGGCAGCCAAGGTCCAGGGAGCACGTGGCTTCCAGTGTCGGCATCAGGATGCGTTTTTCAGGCGTGAGGATCTTGGCCGTCTCCCCCATGAATCGCACGCCCGCCACCAATACGGTCTTGGCCGGGTGCGCCGCGCCGAAGCGGGCCATTTCCAGGGAGTCGGAGACACAGCCACCGGTTTCTTCGGCCAGGGCCTGAATCACCGGGTCGCAGTAGAAGTGTGCCACCAGCACCGCGTCCTGAGCCTTGAGCTCGGCGGCGATGGCGGCGCGGTAGCCCGCCTCTTCTTCGGCGCTCAGCACCTTGGGCTGCTTGGCGTCGAGGTGGGCTTGGACCAGAAGGCGTTCGGAAATTTGCGTCATGTTCGCAAGACCTGCAGGCGCAGTTGCGCGAAAGTCGAGTGTACCACCGGCTCTGGAGCCTTTCGGGCGCCGCCGGACGAAGTGATTGTGTTCATCAAGCACGGTGAAGCTGCGCAAGGCTACAGAATATCGAATGGTTTCAAAAGCCTAATCTGGGATTCGGCCAGGCATGAAAAAGGGAAACCCGGCCAGGGGTTTCCCTTTTTTTACAACGACCGGTTTAACCGGGCAAAGCGGACGGATCGCCTTGCAGCAACGCCCACTGATGCATGTTCGCCAGGGCATCCTTCAGGATGGTTTCATCGGCGCCCTTGGCACTCTTGCCTTCCCGCGCCGCATATTCCAGCAGTACCAGGTAGTCGCGATGGCTGGTGGCCTCGTTCGGTACCACGCTGTCTTTAACCAGTCGAGCCATCTCGTATCGCTGGGTGCGGGTGTTCTGGCTGGCGCTTTGGTCCACGGAGGCGTTGGTCAGGAAGCCATCCTTGTAGGTGATGTTCGCCGCACTGCTGGCCTTGTCGTCGACCTGCACATAGAGGTAGTTCTGCGACTCGCGCCTGGTATCGAAAGCCGGCGGCTTCCCGCCATCCAGGCCCTGATGGAAACTGGCCTTGAGGCTTGATCGCTGGACCTGATCGATCGTGCGATTGGAGAGGTCATTGCCGCCGATGCGCGTTTTCTGGGAAATCCCATAGGCAAACGTATCGGTTTCCCCTGGGCGCGCTGGGTTGGGGGAACTGGCCGCCTGGCTGATGGATGCCTTGAAATCCGCCAGGCCCGTCAGCAGGCCTTGATCTGCCGCGCTGCGGGTCAGCGGCGCAGGCGCTTTGGCGCCCTGCGGGTAGTTGCTGTTCATGGCGCTAAACGCATCCTTGAACATCGCCATCAGGTCAGCATCGGCTTTGCCCCGCGCCTGGGCCTTGTCAAACTGGGCCAGGTAGCTTTTCAGCGCGATTGCCTGTTGCTTGGCGTTGCCGAGGATGCCGGCGTTCTTCAGGTCGACCGAGAGATTCACTTCCCCCGCCGGGCTACTCATGCGCGTGGTGCGGCCCTGGCTGTCCGCATGGAATGCAAGCGTGAGGTCGTCAGCATTGCTCACTTTCAATTTGCCGCTGAGGTCCACCGAAGCCAATACGCTGGAATCAAACTGCGTCAGCTTGTTCAGCTCGAGTTTCGGCGGCTGGGCGGCCAGGCCGTCGATCGCGTCCTGGAAGGCTTCGCCCAACTTGGCGACTTCCTTGAGTTCGGCGGCGCCGAGGGCGCCACCGTCCACCTTCGCCTGCGCGGCCAAGCCTCCGAACTGGCTGGCCAGGCTGAAGGTGACGGTCTTGCCGCTGGCCGTCTTGACGGTCAGGCTGACCAGGTTGTCGGCCCTGCTGTGCAGCAGCGCCTGTTGAACCTTGAGTTCGGCGGGGCTTTGGGTCCTGGAAGAGCTGGTGCTCAGCGCCGACTGGGAAATGTCGGTACCGCTCTTCGCAAATTGCTCGATCAGGGTGGCGCCCAGGCCGCTGAAGCCTGTGCCTCTGGGCAGTGCAGGGAAATTCGTGCTGATCGCTTTGGTGACCGCATCGTCGCTGTCACTTTCCCAGGCATTGATCGGCCCATGGCCGGGCAATTGGCCGTTGCGGGAATACGTCTCGGCTTGAACGTCTACCGTGACATTGCCAAGGCTGACCACCGAGGAAGGTCGCACGGCAGCGGCGCCCGTTTCTGGCGCCTGCGTAGCTGGCGGGGTAACGGCGGGTCGATTGGTAAGGGCGATGGCCGAGCTGATCGGCGAAAGCGTAGTCATGACGATCCCTGTCTTGAGCTGGATTGCAGCCAATTTAACCAAGACAGGGAAGGTTTGGTAGCGCGACCGATACAATTGCTAGCAAAGAGCCATGTCAGAAAACTGACTCTTTGCCCTCTTCCGGTGCATCAGAAGCGGTAAGTCACCGAACCGCCGAAACCGTTGGCGCTGTTTTCATACTTGGCGTCGTAGGTCAGCGCCAGTTGCGGATTATTGTCGCGGACCTTGATCGGCTCTTCTTTCAGGTAGGAATAAGCGACGTCGAAGGTCAGGTTATCCACTGGCGTCCAGCCGGCGCCCAAGCTGAACACCGTGCGATCGCCCGTAGGAATACGTACGGACCGGTCGGTGTTGTTGGTGGGCGTCTGGTCCACCGAAAAGCCGGTACGCAGCACCAGTTGCTTGTTCAACTGGTACGACAGGCCGATGGCGTGAGACCAGGTGTCATGCCAGTGCTGTTCTTCGGTGATGGAGTTCAGGCCGGCCAGTTCGGTGGCGAGGTCAGAGACGCCACTGTTGTTGATCGTAATCTTCTTCAACTGGCTCCAGCGGGTGTAGGTGCTGCCGACGTACAGGGTCCAGTCATCGTTGAGTTTATGGGTGACCGAGAAGTCCACGGACGACGGCGTGGTGACATCCAGCTTGGCGTCATACCGCTGCGGGCCGCCATCCACCAGGTCGGTGAGCACCCCCGAGGCGTTGGTTTTGCCCGACAGGTGATACACAACCTGCGAGTGGTAGGTCACACCAATGCGCGTGCTTTCAATCGGCTGCACCAGGATACCGGCGTTGAAACCGGTGGCGGTGTCGTCGCCCTTGACCTTTACGCTTTCCGTGCCGAGGCCAAATGCCGGGACCTTGGAGTCCAGTTCGCCACTGATACGGTTGAAGGTCGGACCGAAGCCCACCGAAACCTTGTCGTTGAAGGCATAGCTGACGGTTGGCTGCACCGTGATGACTTGAACCTTGCTTTTGTTGCCAAAGCCATTGCCCTGGAAGCTGTGTTCATAGTCGGTCACGAGGCCGAACGGCGCGTAGATTCCCAGGCCAAACGCCCAGTGTTCATCAATCGGCGTCACCAGGTAGCCCATCGGTACGGCGATGCCGGGGACCATATCGCCTTTGTTGGTGCCGGGGTTGTCCACGCCACCTTGGCTGGAGCTGGCGTCCTTGATGTTCGACTTGGCATCCAGGTAGGTCGCCCCGATGCTCACTTCATTCTGCTTGAGGCGAGACATGCCCGCCGGGTTGCCGAACACCGTGCTGGCGTCATCCGCGGAGGAGGAACGCCCGGCGTAACCGGTCCCCATTGAACTGATGCTTTGTTCGTTGAGGGCGAAACCACCGGCAAACAAGGAAGTGGAGGCAAGGGAAATCGACAGCGCCAAAGCGCTCTTGAAGAGTTTTTTATTCATTATTAGAACTCGAATTATTGGGCAGCGAGAGGAAGCTACCAATCTTCGAGCGGGCAAATTATGAAGAGTTTTTCATGCGCAAAATTGTCCGACAATCCTATTTCTTTCAAAGACTTCGACGGTTTTTCCAGCACTTATTCAGACCCCGGAACCTGAATATGACTGACGGGTTTTAATCTCGCCGTCACGCTTGCAGCAGGCCGGATTGCCTGCCATCGAATATGCGTGAAGGCGCTGGTGATATAAGTGTCGCAATGACATGATGACGGCCATTTAACACGCGTGGCAGCACTCAAATGAATAGCACTATCGGGACGGGTCCTGAGACAAACAGCCCACCTGAATCTGGCGAGAGTGATTTGTCCGCCGCGGGCCTCAACCACAGCGAAGCCTTCACCGAACGCGTGCTTGCCAGCATCAACGATTGCATCAAGGTGCTGGACCTCGACGCCCGCCTGACCTTCATGAGCGAAGGCGGCAAGCAGATCATGGAAGTCAGCGACTTCAATGCGATCCGCGGCTGCCCCTGGCCCGACTTCTGGCACGACCAGGGCAATCTCGATGCCAAGGCTGCCGTTGAGGCCGCCAAGGCCGGTCGCAATGCCAGCTTTGTCGGCGCTGCCCACACCCTGGCCGGCAACCTTAAATGGTGGCACGTGAACGTCAGCCCGATCATGGGCAGTGACGGCCTGCCGGAGAAAATCCTCTGCGTGTCCCGGGACATCACGCCCCTGCGCGAAGCCGAAGAGTCCCTGCGCAAACTCAACGAGTCCCTGGAACAGCGGGTGGTCGAACGCACTCGCGATCGCGACCGTATCTGGCGCCTGTCGCCGGACCTGATGCTGGTGGCACAACTCGACGGTGTGATCTCCGCCGTGAACCCGGCCTGGACACGCATGCTCGGCCACGCCGAAAACGACCTGGTGGGCAGTCAGTTGCTGGCCCTGGTTCACCCCGACGACCTGGCCGTCTCATCCTCGGCGGTCAGCCGTTTGGGCGATGGCAAGAACTTCCCCAATTTCAAGAACCGTTACCGCCACCAGGACGGCAGCTACCGCATGATCGCCTGGACGGCCGTGCCCGACAGCGACTACATCCACGCCGTGGGCCGTGATATCCAGGCTGAGGAAGAAGCCAAGGAAGCCCTGCGACTGTCGGAAGACGCCCTGCGTCAGTCACAGAAACTGGAAGCCATCGGCCAACTCACTGGCGGTGTCGCACATGATTTCAATAACCTGCTGACGGTGATCAAGTCCTGTGCCGACTTGCTCAAGCCACCTGCCCTGAGCGAAGCACGCCGCGTGAAATACGTGGAAGCCATCGCCAGCACGGTCGATCGCGCGGCCCGCCTGACGGCCCAGTTGCTCACATTCGCCCGCCGCCAGGCTTTGCGACCCGAGGTGTTCAACGTCGGCGAAAGTGTAAAGCGGGTGGGCGAGATGATGGACAGCCTGACCGGTTCACGGGTCAAGGTAAGCATCCAGGTGCCTGACGACGCCTGCTTTATCAACGCCGACGAAAGCCAGTTCGATACCGCGCTGGTCAACATGGTGGTGAACGCCAGGGATGCCATGGCCGGCAACGGGCATTTGACCATCACCGTTTCGACGGCAAGCTGGCTACCCTCGGTTCGCGCTCACCCGGTACGTGTCGCCGATTACGTGACCATCGAACTGGCGGACACCGGCTCGGGTATCCCGCCGGAAAAACTCGACGCGATCTTTGAGCCCTTCTACACCACCAAGGGTATCGGCCAGGGCACCGGCCTGGGCTTGTCCCAGGTGTACGGCTTCGCCAAGCAATCAGGCGGGGAAATCCTGGTACAGAGCGAGTGCGGCAGGGGTAGCCAATTTACGCTGTACCTGCCCAAGGTCGAGCCAAGTGCCATGCCGGTACCTCAAGACACCAGCGCTTCGCCCATCATCTCAGGCTTGTGCGTGCTGATGGTCGAGGACAACGCCGATGTGGGCCTGTACACCTCGCAAACCCTGGAACAGATGGGCTTTCACGTGCTGTGGGTGCCGGATGCGAACAGCGCGCTGGAAGCCCTGGCCCCCAACCCGGAAAGCTTCCAGGTGGTGTTCTCCGATATCTCCATGCCCGGCATGAGTGGCCTGGAGTTGCTGGACGCAATCGAAGCCTTGTACCCATGGCTGCCGGTGGTGCTCACCACCGGCTACAACGACGAATACGCGCGTATCGCCCAGGAAGAGGCCAGCCGTTTTGTCTTGCTGCAGAAGCCGTATTCCACCGAGGTGCTGGCCCTGCTGCTGCAAAAAGTCGTCAAGAGCCGCCTGCCCCTGGTCGCACAAGGCTAGACCGCAGGCCGG
Source organism: Pseudomonas sp. NPDC087814 (assembly GCF_044742865.1). Taxonomy (NCBI): domain Bacteria; kingdom Pseudomonadati; phylum Pseudomonadota; class Gammaproteobacteria; order Pseudomonadales; family Pseudomonadaceae; genus Pseudomonas; species Pseudomonas sp. NPDC087814. The sequence continues at coordinate 38,921 of NZ_JBIUVK010000049.1, forward strand.
GTCGTGTCCGGAACATTCCCCATCTCCAGGGCCAGATCCAGCCAGGCCCGCGCCGCCGGTGGCAAGTGCGCCTGTCGCCGCCAGGCCAGGGCGATGTGCCAATCAGTCTGGGGCTCGTCCAGCTGGATCAGGGCGATGCCGGCGTGCAGGTGTTTGTAAGCCAGCATGCTCGGTAGAAACGCGACACCCAGGCCTGCGGCAACCAGGTCGACGATAAAGTCGATCTGGGCACTGCGGGCGGTGATACGCGGGACTACGCCTCTGCGCTCGCAGGCTGTGAGAATGATCCGGTTAAGCGCAAACCCGGCCTCGAACAGAATAAAGGGCGAGTCAGCCAGGTCGGAAAAATCGACGCTTTTACGCCCGGCCAAAGGATGGTCGATCGGCATCACCACCATCAGTGGCTCGACGCGCACATCCTGATATTCAAATTCTCCCGCCACCGGTACCAGCAACGCGGCCAGGTCCACCTCCCCGGCCTCCAGGCATTCGCCCAACTTCTTGCTGCCATGCTCGATCAGCTCGATCTCGATTTCCGGATAACGCTGTCGATACAAGGCAAACATCGCCGCAAACAGCACCCCACTGCCCACCGGCGGCAAGCCGATGCGCAATACACCGCGCTTGAGCCCCAGCAAGTCGTTGATCTCGGCCACCAGGTCACTGCGCTCCGCCAGCAACACCAGCGCTCGGCGGTAGGCAATTTCGCCGGCGGCCGTGAGCTCGCTCTTGTGGCCGATGCGATTGAACAGCGGCGTGCCCAATTCATCTTCCAGAGTCTTGACCGCCTTGCTGACGGTAGACTGGGTGAGCGATACCACCTCGGCTGCTTGTGAGAAGCTGCCCTGGCGAACTACTTCGACAAAGGCCAGCAACGTACGAAGGTTCATGAGTATTCCGTTTGCGACTTGATTCAAGTTGGAAAAGTTGTTTTTACCATGAAAGGCCTTTGTCTATCCTCACCCCACCGTTTTCTTCACTCGGGGCATCACTGTTCATGATCATTTCGTCTGCATCGGATTACCGCGAAGCCGCCCGCCGCAAACTGCCGCGTTTCCTGTTCGACTACATCGACGGCGGCGCCTACGCCGAACACACCCTCAGGGCCAACAGCTCCGACCTGTCGGATATCAGCCTGCGCCAGCGCATCCTGCGCAACGTCGAAAGCCTGAGCCTTGAAACCACGTTGTTCGACCAGCCATTGGCGATGCCGGTGGTCCTCAGCCCGGTGGGCCTGACCGGCATGTTTGCCCGGCGTGGTGAAGTCCAGGCGGCGAAGGCGGCAGCGAACAAGGGCATTCCGTTTTGCCTGTCGACCGTTTCCGTGTGCCCGATCGAGGAAGTGGCGTCCCAGAGCCCGCAATCGATCTGGTTTCAGCTGTATGTGCTGAAAGACCGCGGCTTCATGAAAAACGCCCTGGAGCGCGCCCAGGCCGCCGGGGTGAAAAACCTCGTGTTCACGGTCGACATGCCCACCCCCGGCGCGCGTTATCGCGATGCCCATTCGGGTATGTCCGGCGCCTACGGGCCGCAACGCCAAATCCTGCAGGCCATGACCAAACCGGCCTGGGCCTTCGATGTGGGCCTGCTGGGTCGCCCCCACGACCTGGGCAACATCTCCAAGTACCTGGGCAAGCCCACCCAACTGAAGGACTACATCGGCTGGCTGGCCAACAACTTCGACCCTTCCATCAGTTGGAAAGACCTGGAGTGGATCCGCGAATTCTGGAAAGGCCCGATGATCATCAAAGGCATCCTCGACCCACAGGATGCCAAGGACGCGGTGAGCTTTGGTGCCGACGGCATCGTCGTCTCCAACCACGGCGGGCGCCAGTTGGATGGCGTGCTGTCCACAGCCAAGGCACTGGCGCCTATCGTACAAGCCGTGGGTAGCGATCTGACGGTGCTGGTGGACTCCGGCGTACGCTCGGGGCTGGACGTGGTGCGCATGCTCGCGCTGGGCGCCAAGGGCGTTCTGCTGGGCCGTGCACAGGCTTACGCACTGGCCGCCGACGGGCAGCGTGGCGTGGAGAACCTGCTGGATATCTTCGCCAAGGAAATGCGCGTGGCCATGACGTTGACCGGAGTCACGTCGATCGCCCAGATCGATGAGTCGATCCTGGTGCGCAGCCAGGGTTGATCAGTGCAGCGACCTCGGAACATCCCTTCCGGGGTCGCCCACAGATATTTCTAAATGTTTCTTCATAAAGCCAAACCGTCATTAAACAGACACATTTCAGGAATTAAATCGTCACGTCCCAGGCAGGTGGAGCCCTCCACCTGCCCCCTTCCTTTGAGGTGTCGTCGTGATGTTGCTGACCAAAAAGAGTCTGTCAGTGTTGTTCACTGCCCTGTGCCTGAGTGGTGTCGCTCACGCCACTGACGTCACGGGCGCAGGCTCCAGTTTCGTCTACCCGGTGCTGTCCAAGTGGTCCCAGGAATACAGCAAAAGCTCCAGTGACCGGATCAACTACCAGTCCATCGGCTCCGGTGGTGGTATCGCCCAGATCAAGGCGGCTACCGTGGACTTCGGTGCGTCCGACGCGCCGCTGTCGGCGGATGAACTGAAGGCCGGCGGCCTCGGCCAATTCCCAAGCGTGATTGGCGGCATCGTGCCGGTGATGAACGTCGAGGGCGTTGCAGCTGGCCAGCTGAAACTCGATGGTGATGTGCTGGCGAAGATCTTCCTCGGTGACATCAAGGCCTGGAACGACCCGGCGATTGCCGCCCTCAACCCCGGCTTGAAACTGCCGGGCGCGAATATCACCGTGGTCCACCGCTCGGACGGCTCGGGCACCTCGTACAACTTCACCAACTACCTCTCCAAAGTCAGTGATGGCTGGAAAACCAAAATCGGTTTCGGCACCACCGTGCCGTGGCCGGTCGGTGTGGGCGGCAAGGGTAACGAAGGTGTTTCGGCCTACGTGAAGCAGATCAAGAACTCCATCGGCTTTGTTGAATACGCCTACGCCCTGCAAAACAAGATGACCTACGCCTCACTGAAGAACGCGTCCGGCAAATTCGTCGAGCCCAACGCCAAGGCCTTCCAGGCAGCGGCTGATACTGCCGATTGGGCCAACGCCCATGACTTCAACCTGATCATGACCAACGCACCGGGCGAGAACGCGTGGCCGATCACGGCGACCACCTGGATCATCATGTACAAGCAGGCAAAAAACGCCGAGCAAAGCCAGGCCGCTTTCAACTTCTTCAAATGGTCGTTGGAGAAAGGTCAGCAGCAGGCTGCGGCATTGGACTACGTAGCGTTGCCCGATTCCCTCGTGACCCGGATCGAAGGTTACTGGAAGTCTGACTTCGCCCACTGATCCGTCCCTGAGACCCGCGCCCTCAAGCAACCTGATGCCAGGGGGCGCTGGTGAGCACATCTGATATGAACGAAACCGTGCAACCGATGGTGATGACTACTCACGCGGGCGATGTGAGCGGTGACAACCGTGCTGCTCGCGATCAGCGCAACGACCTGTGGTTCAAACGCTCCATGTTCGGCGCTGCCATGCTGGTCTTGCTGTTATTGGCCAGCATTGCTGCCTCAACGCTTTGGGGCGGCGGCCTGGCCTTCAAGACCTTCGGTTTCGGTTTCATCACCAGCACCGAGTGGGATGCGGTCAACAACCACTTCGGCGCCCTGGTACCGATCTACGGCACCTTGGTCACCTCGTTGCTGGCGTTGCTGATTGCGGTGCCGGTGAGTTTCGGCATCGCGATTTTCCTCACCGAAGTGGCGCCGCCCTGGCTCAGAATGCCGGTCGCCTCCGCCGTTGAATTGCTCGCGGGCATTCCCTCGATTATCTATGGCATGTGGGGCCTGTTTGTTTTCGGGCCCTTTATGGCTGAACACTTGTCACCCTGGATCAATGACTACCTGGGTGCGCTTCCGTTTATTGGCTCGCTGTTCCAGGGGCCGCCGCTGGGCATCGGGATGCTGACCGCCGGCATCGTGCTGGCGATCATGATCACACCGTTCATCACGTCGGTGATGCATGAGGTTTTCCGCAGTGTGCCGACTCAATTGAAGGAGTCGGCCTACGCACTGGGCAGTACTACCTGGGAAGTGGTGTGGGACATCGTCCTGCCCTACACCCGTTCGGCCGTGGTCGGCGGGATCTTTCTCGGCCTCGGTCGCGCCCTGGGTGAAACCATGGCCGTCACCTTCGTGCTGGGTAACGCGCAACAGTTCTCCGCCTCGTTGCTGATGCCCAGCAGTTCCATCGCGTCCGTCATCGCCAACGAGTTCAGCGAGGCGTACACCGACCTGCATCGTTCGGCGCTGATCGCCCTGGGCTTCCTGCTGTTTATCGTGACATTCGTGGTGCTGGCACTGGCGCGGCTGATGCTCATGCGCCTGTCCCGCAAGGAGGGCCTATGAGCAGCAACGAACGCCTGTACCGCAAGCGTGCCTTGAAGAACAGGGTGGCCATGCTGCTCAGTTGTGGCGCGACAGTCTTTGGCCTGCTGTGGCTGGCGTGGATTCTGCTGACCACCATCATCAACGGCTTTCAGGCGCTCAACCTGCGCCTGTTTACCGAGATGACGCCGCCACCTGGAACAGACGGCGGCCTGGCCAACGCGTTTTATGGCAGCGCCCTGATGTCCGGGATTGCGCTGCTGATTGGCACGCCCATCGGGCTGATGGCCGGTATCTGGCTGGCGGAATTCGCACGGCACTCGCGCCTGGGTACCACGGTGCGTTTCATCAACGACATCCTGCTGTCCGCGCCGTCGATCGTGCTGGGCCTGTTCATCTACACCGGGGTGATCCTGCCGCTGAACCTGCTGACCAATCACCAGGTAGGTTTCTCCGCCATTGCCGGTGCCCTGGCGCTGGCCTTGCTGGTGATTCCGGTGGTGGTGCGCACGACCGACGAGATGCTCCAACTGCAACCTTCCACCATGCGCGAGGCGGCCCTGGCCCTGGGCGTACCCCAGTGGAAACTGACGTTGCAGATCGTGTTGAGAGCGGCCAAGGCCGGCGTGGTGACCGGCATCCTGCTGGCGCTGGCGCGGATTACCGGGGAAACCGCGCCGCTGCTGTTCACCGCCTTCGGCAACCAGTTCTGGAGCAGCAACCTGCTCAAGCCGATTGCCAGCGTGCCGGTGGTTATTTTCCAGTACGCCATGAGCCCCTTCGATGACTGGCACTCCCTCGCATGGGCAGGCGCCTTGGTACTGACGATGTTCGTGCTGGTGCTGAGCTTGCTGTCTCGCCTGATTCTTTTGCGCAATAGGTCCCACTGATGCAATCGACCCGCCTTGATCCTGAAAAAACCAAAATCCGTGTCCGTGGGTTGGAGTTTTTCTACAACAACCAACGTTCGCTGAAATCCATCGACATCGACATTCCGGAAAAACGCATCACCGCGATCATCGGCCCATCGGGCTGCGGCAAGTCGACCTTGCTGCGGGTGTTCAACCGTATCTACTCGATGTACCCGAAGCAGGAAGCCCGCGGTGAAGTGCTGCTCAATGGCGAAAACATCCTCGCCCCCGGATATTCGATGAACCGCCTGCGCAGCCACGTCGGAATGGTCTTCCAGAAGCCGGTACCGTTCCCGATGTCGATCTACGACAACATCGCCTATGCCGTGCGTCACCACGAAAAGTTGTCGCGCCGGGAAATGGATGATCGAGTCGAGCAAGCCTTGCGCGGCGGCGCGCTGTGGGATGAGGTGAAGGACAAACTCAAACAAAGCGCCCAGAGTCTTTCCGGCGGACAACAGCAACGCCTGTGCATCGCCCGCACCATTGCGCTGCGCCCACAGGTATTGCTGCTGGATGAACCGACCTCGGCGCTCGACCCGATTTCCACCGGGCGCATCGAGCAGTTGATCACCGAGCTGAAAGAGCAATACACGGTGATCATCGTGACCCACAACATGCAGCAGGCCGCCCGGGTGTCGGACAGCACGGCGTTCATGTTCATGGGCGAACTGATTGAGCATGGCAATACGGATGAGATCTTCACCAAGCCGAAGATGAAACAGACCGAGGACTACATCACCGGGCGGTTTGGCTAGCTTTAACAAAAAAGCCGATCACTCTCTGTCGCGAGAGTGATCGGCTTTTTACTGGGCAAAAAAAAACCCGGAAATCCTCACTTGCGTGGGCCTTCCGGATTTTCTAAACCGCCAAAAATGGTGGGTCGTGTGGGATTCGAACCTACGACCAATTGGTTAAAAGCCAACTGCTCTACCAACTGAGCTAACGACCCGCTGTGTGGTGGCGCGTATAATACTGATTTCTAAGGATTATTCAACACCTTATTTAAAATAAATCAGAAATAACGCGTTGGGTCAGTAATTCCGGCCGCTTGGAAGCCCTCTGCACGCAGTCTGCAGCTGTCGCATTTCCCACAAGCGCGACCATCAGTGTCTGCCTGATAGCAGGAAACAGTCAGCGAGTAATCGACGCCAAGTCCTACGCCTGCCTTCACGATATCGGCCTTGCTGCGGTTCTGCAGCGGCGCCAGGATGCGAAAGCCCTGCCCTTCTACACCGGCCTTGGTCGCCAGATTGGCCATGCGCTCGAACGACTCGATGTACTCGGGGCGGCAGTCCGGGTATCCGGCGTAGTCCAGGGCGTTGACGCCGATGAAGATGTCGCGGGCATTGAGCACCTCGGCCCAGCCGAGGGCCAGGGACAGGAAGACCGTGTTGCGTGCCGGCACGTAGGTCACCGGAATGCCTTCGCTGGGGCCTTGCGGCACGTCTATGGAGCTGTCGGTCAGCGCCGAGCCACCCATGCCGTCGAGATTCAGGCCGATCACCTTGTGCTCAACCGCGCCCAGGTCTCGGGCGACACGGGCGGCAGCGTTCAGTCGGCACGGTGACGCTGGCCGTAGTCGAAGCTCATGGTGTAGCAGCTGTAGCCTTCTGCACGGGCCATGGCGACCACGGTCGCGGAGTCGAGGCCGCCGGACAGCAGGATCACCGCACGTTTTTGATCAGTCATCTCAGCGCCCCGGCTCATCGTTCCACAGGTACTTGTGCAGCTGCAGTTGCAGACGCACCGGAAGGTTGTCTGCAACGACCCAGTCGGCCAGGTCGCGAGCATTCAGGTCATGATGACTGGGGGAAAACAGCACTTCGCCGGCGCGGCGGTCCAGGCCATACTGGATCAGCTTGGAGGTCGCCCAGTCGTAGTCTTCACGGGAACAGATGACGAACTTGACCTGGTCGTTGGCCGTCAGCAGCTCAATGTTCTCGTAGCGGTTGCGATGCACTTCCTTGGAGCCTGGGGTCTTGAGGTCGACGACTCGGCTGACCCGAGGGTCGACTGCAGAGATATCGAGGGCGCCGCTGGTTTCCAGGGACACCTCGTAACCGGCATCGCACAACTGCTTGAGCAAGGGAATGGCATTGGGCTGTGCCAGTGGCTCGCCACCCGTGACGCAGACATAACGCGGCCGGTAACCGGCCACCTGCTCAAGGATGTCTTCAAGGGTGCGCACGGTGCCGCCGCTGAAGGCGTAGGCGCTGTCGCAGTACTGGCAACGCAGCGGGCAACCGGTGAGGCGCACAAATACAGTGGGCAGCCCGGCAGTGCGCGTTTCACCCTGCAACGAGTAAAAAACTTCGGTGATACGTAATGTGTCTTGCATAGTCGCCACGGGCGTAACAGCTAAACAGGCTGTCCGCCTCCGTCAGGCACTTCAAGGAATTGCGCCAACGCGTAAACCCCAGGAAGCGTGTTTCATAAAAGGGCGTGGATTCTAACGAAAAAACCCGCGCAGGGCGCGGGTTTCTTCTGAACGGGTTGCGACGCTTACATGCGTTGCAGATCCCGCTGAGCCAACTGGGCCGCAGAGGTACCCGGATATTGGGCCACCACCTGCTGCAGAATGCCTTTGACCTTGTCGGTATGACCCAGGCGGCGTTCTACGTCAGCCAGTTTGTACAGCGAATCCGGCACCTTGGCGTGCTTGGGGTACAGCTGGCTGACCTTGGCAAATGCCTGGCCTGCGCCCTGCAGATCACCCTTGGCCAGGTTCACCTCACCCAACCAGTACTGGGCGTTGCCCGCGTACTGGCTGTTCGGGTATTTGCGCAGGAATGCGGTAAAAGCCTGGCTGGCCTTATCGAAATCCTTGGCTTTGATCAGGTCGAAGGCTGCATCGTAATACAGCTTTTCCTTCGCCGGATCACCCGGTTCGCTGCTGGCGGCAGGGGCTTGGCTCGCAGCCGCGGCCCCTGCCGCTGCACCACCGGCGGCGCTTGCGGCGCCACCGGCAGAAGAATTATCAGGAGTGGCGGCTGGTGTAACGCCGGCTCCAATGCGTCGATCAAGATCCTGGTAACGCTCCAGGCCTTCTTGCTTCAGCTGGTTCACTTGATTCTGCAGAACCTCAATCGTGCCTTGTTGCTGCGACAATTGATCCTGCATGCGTTGCAGCTGGTTGAACAGTTCGCCCTGTGCCGAAGGCGCGGCAGTTGCCGCGCCCCCGGCATAGGCGCCGTTCGTGCCATAACCCGCTGGCGGATAACTGCTCCCGCTATTGTTATAGCCAGAGTTGCTATCTTCCACAGGAACCGCAGCCCACACCGCAAGCGGTGCCAGGCTGAGAGCCAATACAGTTAGAGCACGACGGCACGTTCGCATGACGAATTACTTACGCAGTTCGACGCGACGGTTTTGAGCCCAGGACTGCTCGTCGTGGCCAGTAGCAACTGGACGCTCTTTACCGTAGGAAACCAGTTCCAGTTGGCCTGGAGCAACACCTTGCAGAACCAGGTAGCGCTGAACGGCTTTCGCACGACGCTCGCCCAGTGCCATGTTGTACTCACGAGTACCACGTTCGTCGGTGTTACCTTCCAGAACAACGCGAGCGCCGTTAGCTTTCAGGTCCTTCGCGAGAACGTCCAGAGCGCGCATGGCTTCGGGTTTCAGG
>NZ_JBIUVK010000050.1:0-46447 GCF_044742865.1 Pseudomonas sp. NPDC087814
CTGCTCGGTTTACCTGCTGGACCCCGAGTCCAACCGTTTTGTCCTGATGGCCACCGAGGGCTTGAACAAGCGCTCCATCGGCAAGGTCAGCATGGCGCCCAATGAAGGTCTGGTGGGCCTGGTGGGGACGCGTGAAGAACCCCTGAACCTCGAAAACGCGGCCGATCACCCGCGTTATCGCTACTTTGCCGAAACCGGTGAAGAGCGCTACGCCTCGTTCCTCGGTGCGCCGATCATTCACCACCGCCGCGTTGTCGGCGTGTTGGTCATCCAGCAGAAAGAACGCCGCCAGTTCGACGAAGGTGAAGAAGCCTTCCTTGTGACCATGAGCGCGCAGCTCGCCGGGGTTATCGCCCACGCCGAGGCCACCGGTTCGATTCGCGGCCTGGGACGCCAGGGCAAGGGCATCCAGGAAGCCAAGTTCGTCGGCGTGCCGGGTTCGCCGGGTGCTGCTGTCGGTACCGCCGTGGTCATGCTGCCGCCCGCCGACCTGGACGTGGTGCCGGACAAGACCGTCACCGACATCGACGCTGAAATCATCCTGTTCAAGACCGCCCTCGAAGGCGTGCGCAATGACATGCGCACCCTCTCGACCAAGCTGGCCACCCAGCTGCGGCCTGAAGAGCGGGCGTTGTTCGACGTGTACCTGATGATGCTCGACGACGCGTCCCTGGGCAGCGAAGTCAAGGACGTGATCAAGACCGGCCAGTGGGCCCAGGGCGCGCTGCGCCAGGTGGTCACCGATCACGTCAACCGTTTTGAATTGATGGACGACGCCTACCTGCGCGAGCGCGCCTCGGACGTGAAGGACCTCGGTCGCCGTCTGCTGGCCTACCTGCAGGAAGAGCGCTCGACCACGTTGGTGTACCCCGACAACACCATCCTGATCAGTGAAGAACTGACCGCCACCATGCTCGGCGAAGTGCCGGAAGGCAAACTGGTGGGCCTGGTCTCGGTACTGGGTTCGGGCAACTCCCACGTCGCGATCCTGGCTCGGGCCATGGGCATTCCGACGGTGATGGGTCTGGTGGACCTGCCGTATTCCAAGGTCGACGGCATCGAAATGATCGTCGACGGCTACCACGGCGAGGTCTACACCAACCCCAGCGAAGTGCTGCGCAAGCAATACGCCGAAGTGGTGGAAGAAGAACGCCAACTGTCCCAGGGCCTCGACGCCCTGCGGGAACTGCCGTGCGTGACCCTCGACGGCCACCGCGTACCGCTGCTGGTCAACACCGGCCTGCTGGCGGACGTGGCACGTGCACAACAGCGCGGCGCCGAAGGGGTGGGCCTGTACCGCACCGAAGTGCCGTTCATGATCAACCAGCGTTTTCCGAGTGAGAAGGAGCAGCTGGCGATTTATCGCGAGCAATTGTCCGCCTTCCATCCGTTACCGGTGACCATGCGCAGCCTGGACATTGGCGGCGACAAGTCACTGTCGTATTTCCCCATCAAGGAAGACAACCCCTTCCTTGGCTGGCGCGGTATTCGCGTTACCCTCGACCATCCTGAAATCTTCCTCGTCCAGACCCGCGCGATGCTCAAGGCCAGCGAAGGCCTGAACAACCTGCGCATCCTGCTCCCGATGATCTCCGGCACCCACGAGCTGGAGGAAGCCCTGCACCTGATCCACCGGGCCTGGGGCGAAGTGCGCGACGAAGGCGCCGACGTGCCGATGCCGCCGATTGGCGTGATGATCGAGATTCCGGCGGCGGTGTACCAGGCCAAGGAGCTGGCACGGCAGGTGGACTTCCTGTCGGTGGGCTCCAACGACCTGACCCAGTACCTGCTGGCCGTGGACCGCAACAACCCGCGGGTGGCCGACCTCTACGACTACCTGCACCCGGCGGTGCTGCAAGCCTTGCAGAACGTGGTGCGCGACGCCCATGCCGAAGGCAAGCAGGTGAGTATCTGCGGCGAGATGGCCGGTGACCCGGCGGCGGCTGTGCTGTTGATGGCGATGGGCTTTGACAGCCTGTCGATGAACGCCACCAACTTGCCGAAGGTGAAATGGATGCTGCGCCAGATCAACCTGAGCCGGGCCAAGGAGCTGCTGGCGGAGTTGATGACTATCGACAACCCGCAAGTTATCCACAGCTCGCTGCAATTGGCGCTGAAGAACCTTGGGTTGGCGCGGATGATCAACCCGGCGTCTGCAAAGAGCCTCTAACCGGATTTCAGAGCCTGTCCCCAATCGAAATGTGGGAGCGGGCTTGCTCGCGAAAGCGGTGCATCAGTCAGCTTATGTATTGGCTGACACGCCGCCTTCGCGAGCAAGCCCGCTCCCACATTTGGTTTGCGTGAGGTTCAGATTTTGAGTTCAACTTCACCCAACTGTCCGCCATAGGGCCCAAAACTGCGCTCCACGATATGCCGCGTCCCGTCGGCATTCACAATCAGCGCCGTGCTCGCCCGCGTCCCGTAACTGGGGCTGGCAATAAACACACTCGACAGCAAACTCTCCGTCGCCAAGCCCACGCCGGTGTCCGGCAAGTCAGCAAACGGCGCCGTCTGCGGGTCGCTCAAAATCCCCAGCAAGGCTTCAGGCTGCGGATCGTCCAGCACTTCTGTCAGCGCCGCCTTGGCCTTCAACAACTTCGGCCACGGCGTATCCAGGCCGGCATTGGATAACCCATAAACCCCCGCCACCAATGGTGTCGGCGCAGATTCCTTGGCGTTGTAATGCCAAAGCTCGTCCCGTGTCCCGACCAGCAGGTTAAACCCGGCATATTCAATCGATCTGCCATTAACGTCGGCCAAATAGTCGTCAATCGACAGCGAACCGCTGAGAAAGCGCGCCACCAACTCACCCCGCGACTTGCGGGCCGGCGGCTGGTGCGGGTCACGAATATTGGTCAGCGCCGCAAAGCGCCCATCCGTCCCGACCCCCAGCCAGGTCCCGCCGGCTTCCTGGTCGCGCCCGGCGTAAACATGGGGCGCATCCAGCCACTGGGCCAACGGCAAACTGGGCCGGGCATAAAATTCATCACGGTTGGCCGCGACGATCAGCGGCTGGGCGTGGCCCGGCCGCCAGGCGAAAACAATCAGGCACATAAGGCGATCCCTTTGTGTTTTGCCCACTCTACCCATAGAACCCTGTGCTTTGCATCCGTTAACATGCCGGTCTGTTTTCGGGGGCTCCCATGGAATTTCTGCTGTATTTGCTGCTGGGATCCTGCGCGGGCATGCTCGCCGGGCTGTTCGGCGTGGGCGGCGGCATCATTATTGTGCCGGTGCTGGTGTTCAGCTTCACCTTGCAGGGCTTCGATCCCGCGGTGCTGACCCACCTCGCTGTCGGCACGTCCCTGGCGTCTATTATCTTCACGTCGGTGAATGCGGTGCGTGAGCATCATCGGCGCGGCGCCGTGCGCTGGCCGATCTTCGTATGGATGGCCGTGGGTATCCTGCTGGGCGCGGGCGTTGGCGCGCTGACCGCCGAGGCGATCTCCGGGCCGCATCTACAGAAGATCATCGGTGTGTTCGCCCTGGTGATCGCCGTGCAGATGACTCTGGAGCTCAAGCCCAAGGCCAGCCGCCAGGTGCCGGGCAAGCTCGGCCTGACCCTGGCGGGTGGCGTGATCGGCTGGTCGTCGGCAATTTTCGGCACCGGCGGCGGTTCGTTGACCGTGCCGTTCCTGACCTGGCGCAGCGTGCCGATGCAGCAGGCAGTGGCCACTTCGTCGGCCTGCGGCTTGCCGATCGCCCTGGCCAGTGCGTTAAGTTTCATGATTCTGGGCTGGCATGATCCGCTGCTGCCCGATCATAGTCTCGGTTTTGTGTACTTGCCGGCGCTGCTGGGCATCGCCCTGACCAGCATGGTGGCGGCCCGTTTTGGCGCGCGCCTGGCGCACCGGCTGTCGCCGCGCTTGCTCAAGCGGCTGTTTGCCGGGCTGCTGTTTTGCGTAGGGCTGAATTTTTTGCTGTAACGCAGGCTTAATCGCGCACCGGCATGGTCCGATGCGCCATGACTATTGATTTAACGAGGAGTCGCAATGCTGCCTTACCCGCAGATCAACCCGGTGGCCGTGGCCATCGGTCCGCTGCAAATCCACTGGTACGGGTTGATGTACCTGATCGGCATCGGCGGTGCCTGGCTGCTGGCTTCCCGGCGCCTGAACCGTTTCGACCCGACCTGGACCAAGGAGAAGCTCTCCGACATGGTGTTCTGGATGTCGATGGGGGTCATCGTCGGCGGACGCCTGGGTTATGTGCTGTTCTACGACCTGCCAGCCTACATCGCCAACCCGACGCTGATCTTCGAGGTGTGGAAGGGCGGCATGGCGTTCCACGGCGGGTTTGTGGGGGTGATGATCGCCGCCTGGTGGTTTGGCCGGCGTAACGGTAAGTCGTTCTTCCAGCTGATGGACTTCGTCGCGCCGTTCGTGCCGATTGGCCTGGGTGCCGGGCGCATCGGCAACTTCATCAACGCCGAGCTGTGGGGCAAGCCGACTGACGTGCCGTGGGCCATGGTGTTCCCGCCGTTCAGCGACCCGGCGCAATTGCCGCGCCACCCCTCGCAGCTGTACCAGTTCGCCCTGGAAGGCGTGGCGCTGTTCCTGATCCTCTACATCTTCTCGCGCAAGCCACGCCCAACCATGGCCGTTTCGGGGATGTTCGCGTTGTTCTACGGGATCTTCCGCTTTATCGTCGAGTTCGTACGGGTGCCGGATGCGCAACTGGGCTACCTGGCGTGGGGCTGGGTGACCATGGGTCAGATTCTCAGCCTGCCGATGATCATCGCCGGCCTGGGCCTGCTGTGGTGGGCTTACAATCGCCCGCAAGGCATCAAGAACACCGCGCTTTAAATTCGAACGCCGGGGCCCGAGGGTCCCGGCTTCAACGATACAGGTATACACATGAAGCAATATCTCGAACTACTGAACGATGTCGTGACCAATGGCCTGACCAAGGGCGACCGCACCGGCACCGGCACCAAGGCCGTGTTTGCCCGTCAGTTTCGGCATAGCTTGGCCGACGGCTTCCCGCTGCTGACCACCAAGAAGCTTCACTTCAAAAGCATCGCCAACGAATTGATCTGGATGTTGAGTGGCAACACCAACATCAAGTGGCTGAACGAAAATGGCGTGCGTATCTGGGACGAATGGGCCACCGAAGACGGCGACCTGGGCCCGGTTTACGGCGAGCAGTGGACCGCCTGGCCCACCAAGGACGGCGGCAAGATCAACCAGATCGACTACATGGTCGAGACGTTGAAGACCAACCCCAACAGCCGCCGCATCCTGTTTCACGGCTGGAACGTCGAGTACCTGCCGGACGAGACCAAAAGCCCGCAGCAGAACGCCCGGGACGGCAAGCAAGCGCTGCCACCTTGCCACCTGCTGTACCAGGCGTTTGTGCATGACGGTCATCTGTCGATGCAGTTGTACATCCGCAGCTCAGATGTATTCCTCGGCCTGCCGTACAACACCGCGGCCCTGGCGTTGCTCACCCATATGCTGGCCCAGCAGTGCGACCTGATCCCTCACGAGATCATCGTCACCACGGGCGACACCCACGCCTACAGCAACCACATGGAACAGATCCAGACCCAGCTGGCGCGCACGCCGAAGAAGCTGCCGGAACTGGTGATCAAGCGCAAACCCGCGTCGATCTACGATTACAAATTCGAAGATTTTGAAATCGTGGGCTATGACGCTGATCCGAGCATCAAGGCCGATGTAGCGATCTAAAAGCGATCTCGGTCCAAATGTGGGAGCGGGCTTGCTCGCGAATACGGTGTATCAGAAACACATTCAGTGGCTGACACTCCGCTTTCGCGAGCAAGCCCGCTCCCACATTTTTTTGTGTACACATTCAATGCCCGTGGCTTCTGCCCACATGTGATGGCTCAGCCTCGCTGGCCGCGACACTCCCGCTGACTTCCAGCCGCTGCAAAATCCCGCACTGATCCAGATCCGGCCCGCCGCCACAGCGCTGGCGCAGGTCGAGCAACTGTTCCTGCAACGCCAGCAGCCCGTCGATCCGCGCCTTGACGTGGTGGATATGCTCGTCAATCAATGCATTCACGCTTTCGCACTGGTCCTGAGGACTGTCACGCAGGCCCAGCAGGCTGCGAATTTCCTCAAGGGTCATGTCCAGGCTGCGGCAGTTGCGGATAAACACCAGCCGTTCGGTGTGCGCCTGGGTGTACAGCCGGTAATTACCGTCACTGCGCGCAGGCGGCGGCAGCAGGCCTTCTTTCTCGTAATAACGGATGGTTTCCACCTGGCAATCCGTCAATTTTGCCAATTCGCCGATCTTCATCGCAGCAATCTCCTAAAGGATGCTTGACCCTATAGTGGCTACAGGGTCTTTACTTGGCAACAGGCACCTTTACGGACGCGACAGAATGAGCGATTCCATCCACACCCCGCACAAGCACGACCATGATCATGACCACGCGCACGATCACGGCCCCAAGCTCAAACCTGTGCAGAAGCACGACCATGGCAGCCATGGCGATTCCTGCTGTTCCAGCAAGGCCGCGCCGGCGCTGGTGAAGCTGACCGAAGCCCCGACAGCGGGCTCGCGGCTGAGCACCTTCCGCATCGAAGCCATGGACTGCCCCACCGAGCAGACGCTGATCCAGAACAAACTGGGCAAGCTTGCGGGTGTGCAGCAGCTGGAATTCAACCTGATCAACCGCATTCTCGGCGTCACCCACGACCTGCCGACGACCGCGCCGATCATCGACGCCATCAAGTCCCTGGGCATGCAGGCGGACCCCATCGAAGAAGGCGTCGCCCCGGCTGAGCCGCCGGCGAAGAAGCACTGGTGGCCGCTGGCTGTGTCCGGCGTGGGCGCGCTGGGTGCTGAAGTGCTGCACTTCACCAACGCAGCCCCGACGTGGGTGATTGCCCTGGTCGCGCTGATCTCGATCTTCAGCGGCGGCCTCACCACCTACAAAAAGGGCTGGATCGCCCTGAAAAACCTCAACCTGAACATCAACGCCCTGATGAGCATCGCCGTCACCGGCGCGATCCTGATCGGCCAGTGGCCGGAAGCGGCGATGGTGATGTTCCTGTTCACCGTCGCCGAGTTGATCGAGGCCAAGTCCCTGGACCGCGCACGTAACGCCATCAGCGGCTTGATGCAGATGACGCCGGAACAGGCCACGGTCCGTCAGGCCGATGGCAGTTGGGTTGAACAGGAGGTTAAAGTCATTGAACTGGGCGCCATCGTGCGGGTTCGTCCCGGCGAGCGCATTGGCCTGGACGGTGAAGTCACCTCCGGCCAGTCCACCATCGACCAGGCGCCGATTACCGGTGAAAGCCTGCCGATCGAAAAGACCGTGGGCGACAAAGTCTTCGCCGGCACCATCAACCAGGCCGGCTCCCTGGAATACAAAGTCACTGCAGCCGCCAACAACTCCACCCTGGCGCGGATCATCCACGCCGTGGAACAGGCCCAGGGCGCCCGCGCGCCAACCCAGCGTTTTGTCGACACCTTCGCCAAGGTCTACACCCCGGCGGTGTTCATCTTTGCCCTGGGTGTGGCGTTGATTCCGCCGCTGTTCATGGGCGGTGTGTGGTTTGAATGGGTCTACCGCGCACTGGTATTGCTGGTGGTCGCGTGCCCATGTGCACTGGTGATTTCCACCCCGGTGACTATCGTCAGCGGCCTGGCCGCCGCGGCGCGCAAAGGCATCCTGATCAAGGGCGGTGTGTACCTGGAGGGTGGCTACAAACTCGACTACCTGGCCCTCGACAAGACGGGCACCATCACCCACGGCAAGCCGGTGCAAACCGATTACCTGGCGCTGTTCCCGAACATGGAAGACAGCGCGCCGGCCCTGGCCGCCAGTCTGGCCGGGCGTTCCGATCACCCGGTGTCCCTGGCCATCGCCAACGCGGCTGTGGATAAGAATCTCGCCGTTCACACGGTGGATAACTTCGAGGCCCTGACCGGTCGCGGTGTGAAGGGTGAAATCAATGGCGAGGTCTACTACCTGGGCAACCACCGTCTGGTGGAAGAGCTGAACCTGTGCTCGCCGGCCCTGGAGAAGAAGCTCTTCGCCCTGGAAAAACAAGGCAAGTCCGTGGTCCTGCTGCTGGACAAGTCCGGCCCGCTGGCGCTGTTCGCCGTGGCCGACACCGTGAAGGACACCAGCCGCGAAGCCATCCAGCAGTTGCATGACCTGGGCATCAAGACCCTGATGCTGACCGGCGACAACACCCACACGGCCAAGGCGATCGCCGATCAGGTGGGTATCGACCAGGCCCAGGGCGACTTGTTGCCCACCGACAAACTGCAAGCCATCGAAGCGCTCTACGCCAAGGGCCACCGGGTCGGCATGGTCGGCGACGGCATCAACGACGCCCCGGCGCTGGCCCGTTCCGAGATCGGGTTTGCCATGGCTGCTGCGGGTACCGATACCGCCATCGAGACCGCCGACGTGGCCCTGATGGACGACGACCTGCGCAAGATTCCAGCATTCATTCGGCTGTCGCGGCAAACGTCGAGTATCCTCAAGCAGAACATCGCCCTGGCCCTGGTGATCAAGGCGATCTTCCTCGCGGTGACCTTCCTTGGGATGGCCACCATGTGGATGGCGGTGTTCGCCGACATGGGCGTGAGCCTGCTGGTGGTATTCAATGGTCTGCGCCTGCTGCGCAAATAGTCGATGAGAGGGTGGTGTGCTGAGTGCCGAGCTGAAGGCGTTTTACATGGTCGCCCGCCTGGGCAGCATTACCCAGGCGGCGAAAAAGCTCGGGCTCAGCCAGCCCACGGTGACCACCCAGATTCGTCACCTGGAAAGCCAGTACTCGGTGGAATTGTTCTACCGTGGCGGGCGCCGCCTGACCGTCAGCGACGAAGGCGCGCGGCTGTTGCCGATGGTCAAGGCGCTGTTGCAGCAGGAAGCGGACATCGAGTTTTTCCTGCGCAACAGTGGCCAGGTACAAGGAGCCTTGAGGATTGCCGCGACGGCACCTTATTACATCCTCGACCTGGTCAAGACCTTCCGCGAGCGGCTGCCGCAGGTCGAGGTTTCGGTGGAGATCGGCAACTCCCAGCAGGTGCTGGAAGCGCTGGATGACTACCGCGTCGACGTCGCTGCCTCATCCCAATTGCTTGAAGACCCGCGCCTGATCCGGCGGGTACTGGGCATGGACCCGCTGGTGCTGGCGGTGCATCGCAATCATCCGCTGGCGGTACTTGAACATGTACCGCTGACCGCGCTGGCCGGGCATACCTTGCTGATGCGCGAGCCGGGGTCGACCACCCGTCGATTGACCGAAGAGATGTTGCAGGGCGCCGGCGTGAGTTACGGGCCGTTGCTGGAGATCGGCAGCCGGGAATCGATCCGTGAGGCGGTGTTGCGCAATATCGGCATCAGCATCATTGCCCGGCAGGAAGTGCCCCACGATCCGCAACTGCGTGTGCTGACCATCGAGAATGCCCCGCAGATTCCCGAGTATTTGTACTGCCTCAAAGAGCGAAAGGGCGCCCGGTTGCCGGCGGCGTTCCTGGGGTTGGCGCAGGAAATGTCGCCGCTCTGATCGTTCCCACGCTCTGCGTGGGAATGCTGGCCTGGACGCTCCGCGTCCGCTCTTAAGGTCGTGACGCGGAGCGTCACAGGATGTATTCCCACGCAGAGCGTAGGAACAATCTGTTGGCACAACCCAAATCCACCAATACCACTATCGCCACGTTTTGCCTTTCTGCCACAAGAGGGACGCATTGCCTGCCTAGGATGACCTTCATCAGTTTGATGAGGTGCCTCCATGAACACAGCCATGACTAATCCCGGCGCGCCAATGAAGGTGCGCGGTGTACAGAAACGCTTCGGCGCCTTCACCGCGCTGGATAATGTGTCCCTGGACGTCGCCGCTGGCGAACTGGTGTGCCTGCTGGGCCCGTCGGGCTGCGGCAAGACCACCTTGCTACGCTGCATCGCCGGCCTGGAGCGCCAGGACAGCGGCGAGTTGTACCTCGGCGACCGCGATGTTTCCCTACTGGCACCCCAGGCTCGGGACTACGGCATTCTGTTCCAGTCCTACGCGCTGTTTCCCAATCTCACCGTCGAAGCGAACATCGGCTACGGCCTCACCGGCAGTGGCCGCGATGAAGTGCGCAAGCGCGTCGGGCAGATGCTGGAACTCGTAGGCCTGGTGGGCAGCGAAAAGAAATACCCCGGCCAACTTTCCGGCGGCCAACAACAGCGTGTGGCACTGGCTCGCGCCCTGGCGCCGGCGCCGTCCTTGCTGCTGCTGGACGAACCCATGTCGGCCCTCGACGCCCGGGTGCGCGAGCATCTGTGCACCGAGCTGCGCCAACTGCAGCGCCGCCTGGGCATCACCACCCTGATGGTCACCCACAACCAGGACGAGGCCATGCTGATGGCCGACCGTATCGCTGTGATGAACAACGGCAAGGTCGAGCAGTACGCCACGCCCCAGGAAATCTACGACCGCCCGGCCACACCGTTCGTGGCCGAGTTTGTCGGCCAGGGCAACTGGCTGCCGTTCAGCCGCAACAGCGCCAGCCACGCCCAGGTCGGCGGGATGAATATGCGCCTGGCGGAAAACTCCGGTGCCGCAAAATCGGGCCGTCTGTTCTGCCGCCCGGAAGCCATCAGCGTCAACCCGCCGGTGCATGAAGAAAACCTGTTCCCGGCCAAGGTCCGCGAGATCACCTTCCTCGGCAACCGCTGCCGCATGAGCTTTGAGCTGGACCAACTGCCCGGCCATCCGCTGCTGGCCGAATTGGCCCCGGAAGCCATGCCGCGCCTTGGCGCCCAGGACATCTGGGTCGCGCTGCCCCCGCGCAGCCTGCAGGTGTTTGCCTGAGATGGCCCGCGATATGACTCTGCCGATACCCGATAACGTGGCTCGTCAGGTTTCCCGTGCCGAACTCGGCGACCGTATTTTTGTAGTCGGCGGCAAGCTGCTCTGGCTGTGCCTGCTGGGCGTTGCGGTACTGCTGCCGCTGCTGGCGATCTTCTGGCGCGGCTTCAGCAGTGAAGCCGGGCAGGGCGGTGGCCTGGTGGCGGCGCGGGAGTTGGTCACCAGCGACAATTTCCACTGGTTGCTCGGTAACAGCCTGATGGTTTCCGGCAGCGTTGCCGCCATCGTCGTACCACTGGCTTATCTGTTTGCCTACGCTTTGCAACGCACGCTTATTCCGGGCAAGGCGATCTGGCGCGGCATGTCGCTGCTGCCGTTGATGGCGCCGTCGATGTTGCCCGGGATTGCGCTGGTCTACCTGTTCGGTAACCAGGGCATGCTGCGCGGGCTGCTGTCGGACAACATCTATGGCTTCTGGGGCATTGTCCTTGGTGAAGTGATCTACACCTTTCCCCATGCCTTGATGATCCTGTTATCGGCGCTTTCCCTGGCGGATGCACGTTTGTTTGACGCCGCATCGAGCATGGGCGCGAGTCCCGCCCGGGCGTTTCGCAGCATCACCTGGCCGGCGACGCGCCAGGCCGTGTTTGCCGCGTTTTGCCTGGTGTTCACTCTGACCATCACTGACTTTGGCGTGCCCGTGGTAGTCGGTGGCGACTATCAAGTACTGGCGCTGGAAGCCTACAAAGCTGTGGTCGGCCAGCAGCAATTCGGGCGGGGCGCCTTGATCGGCATGGTCCTGCTGCTGCCGGCGCTGTTCAGCTTCGGTGTCGACGCCTGGTTGCGCCGCCGCCATGGCGACTCCATGAGCGGCCGCGCCCAGGTGTTCCAGCCGGCGCCGTCGAAACTGCGGGATGGCTGCTACCTGGCCATCGTCCTGCTGATCTGCGCGATCCTGCTGCTGGTGTTCGGCATGGCGGTCTACTCATCCCTGGTGAAATTCTGGCCCTACAACCTGTCGCTGTCCCTGGCCCACTACCAGTTCGAAGACACGGCCGGCGGCGGCTGGCTGGCCTACCGCAACAGCATCACCATGGCCCTGTGCACCGCGTTGATCGGCAGCGTGCTGATCTTCACCGGCGCCTACCTGATGGAAAAAACCAGGGGCCAGAAGGGCCTGAACCTGGCGCTGCGCATGCTCAGCTTCGTGCCGATGGCGGTGCCGGGGTTGGTGCTCGGCTTGGGCTACGTGTTCTTTTTCAACCTCAACGGCAACCCGCTGCATGTGCTCTACGGCACCATGACGTTGCTGGTGGTGTGCACCATTGCTCACTATTTGACCACCGCCCAAATGACCGCCACCACGGCCCTGCGCCAACTGGACGCGGAATTCGAAGCCGCCGCGCTGTCGCTGAAGGCGCCGCTGTACCGCCATTACCTGCGGGTCACCGTGCCGATCTGCCTGCCGGCGCTGCTGGACATCGTGCGCTACCTGTTCGTCTCGGCGATGACCACCGTCTCCGCCGCGATCTTCCTCTACAGCCCCGACACCATCCTCGCCGCCGTCGCCGTACTGAACATGGACGACGCCGGCAACGTCGGCGGTGCGGCGGCCATGTCGACCCTGATCCTGTTCACCTCGGCGGGCGTGTCCTTGCTGCTGGCGTGGGCCTCACGCGGCTTGTTGCGCCGCTCCCATGCCTGGCGCCAAACCGCGCCCGGTCAATAATTCACCCATAAAGGAACTGCACCATGTTCAAGCCCCTGGCGTTAGCCGCTGCTGTGCTCACTGCGTTCAGCCTGAATGCCTTTGCCGCCAAGACCGAGTTGACCGTGTACACGGCCCTCGAAGCCGAGCAATTGAAGACCTACAAACAGGCCTTTGAAAAGGTTAACCCGGACATCGAGATCAAATGGGTGCGCGATTCCACCGGCATCATCACCGCCAAGCTGCTTGCCGAAAAAGCCCGCCCGCAGGCTGATGTGGTCTGGGGCCTGGCCGCTTCCAGCCTGGCGATCCTCGATCAGCAGGGCATGCTGCAAAACTACGCACCGGCAGATTTGAGCAAGATCGGTGCGAACTACCGCGACGCCGCCAACCCGCCGGCCTGGGTCGGCATGGACGTGTGGGCTGCGACCATTTGCTTCAACACCGTCGAAGCCGAAAAGCAGGGCCTGAGCAAGCCGGTGAGCTGGCAGGACCTGACCAAGCCTGAGTACAAGGGCAAGATCGTGATGCCCAACCCGGCCTCGTCCGGCACTGGCTTCCTGGATGTGAGCGCCTGGTTGCAGACCTTCGGCGAGAAGCAGGGCTGGCAGTACATGGACGACCTGCACCAGAACATCGGCCAGTACGTTCACTCCGGTTCCAAGCCCTGCAAGCTGGCGGCCTCGGGCGAATTCCCGATCGGCATTTCCTTCGAATACCCGGCCGTTCAGCTGAAGCGCCAGGGCGCACCGCTGGACATCATCCTGCCGAAAGAAGGCCTGGGCTGGGATATCGAAGCCACTGCCGTGATCAAGGGCACTGCCCACGCAGACGCGGCACAGAAACTCGCCGACTTCTCCGCCAGCCCCGCGGCGATGGAGCTGTACAAGGAAAACTTCGCGGTACTGGCCCAGCCGGGTATCGCCAAGCCGCAGACCGAATTGCCGGCGGACTACGAGCAGCGGTTGATCAAGAATGACTTTGCCTGGGCGTCGAAAAACCGCGACAGCATCCTGACCGAATGGCGCAAGCGCTATGACGGCAAGTCGGAAAAACAATAACCACCGATCGTTCCCACGCGCTGCGTGGGAACGCGGCTCTGGACGCTCTGCGTCCGCTTTTGTAGTCGTGACGCGGAGCGTCACAGGATGCATTCCCACGCGGAGCGTGGGAACGAGAGGTCTTCATGACACAACTGCTGATCATCGGCGCCGGCATCCTCGGCCTGTCCCATGCCTTTGCCGCTGCCAAACGCGGCCTCAAGGTCAAGGTCTTCGAGCGCAGCGCCACCCCGCTGGGTGCTTCCGTGCGCAACTTCGGCCAGGCACTGGTCACCGGCCAGCCGCCCGGGCCGATGCTCGACCTGGCGCGGGAAAGCCGCGAAATCTGGGGCCAGTGGGCGCAACTCGCCGGCATCCAGCTCAAGCGCAACGGCTCTTATTTGTTCGCCCGCACAGAAGCCGAAGAGCACTTGCTTGAAGCCTTCTGCGCCGGTCGCGCGCAAGAACACGGTTATCGCGTCAAGTTGCTGCAAGGCGCCGCCCTGCACGAGCTGTACGGTGGCCAGTTCGCCCATCACCGCGCTGCGCTTCACGGCCTGGATGATCAACAACTGTATTCGCGCGAGGCTATCCCGGCGCTGATCAACTACCTGAGCCGCGAACTGAGCGTGGAGTTTCATTTCTCCACCCTGGTGCGCGACATCGAACCCGGCCAGGTGCACACCACTGCCGGCTCCTTTCGCGGCGAGCAGATCATTGTCTGCTCCGGTCACGACTACCAGACGCTGCTGGCCGAGGAGATTGCCGAACTCAACCCGCAAATCTGCCGCCTGCAAATGCTGCGCGCCCGGCCAGTGGTGGAGTTGAACCTGCAACACGCGCTGCTGACCGGCCTCAGCTGCGTGCACTACGGCGCCTTCGCCGATTTGCCGGAAGCCGCGCCGGTACAGGCCGAAATCCTGCGGGATGTACCGCACCTGCATGAAAACGGTATTCACCTGCTGATCAGCCCGACACCCTATGGCGAACTGATCATCGGGGATTCCCACCATTACGGCAGCGATCCTTCACCGTTCAACGCCGAACAGGTGGACAACTGGATGATCGAACTGGCCGAACATACCCTGGGCTGCAAGATCCAGGTCGTGGAGCGCTGGCAGGGCGTCTATGGTTCCCGTGGGCCGGGGCCGTTTTCGTTCACGCGGGCGGCGCCGGGGGTGAGCGCGGCGTTGATGCACACCGGCGTGGGCATGAGCGTCGGGCCGGCGATGGCCGAGCGCAATATCACTGAGCTGTGGGGGAGTGCGTGATGAAAGCAGAGCAGGCAATCGCCGAGGTCTTCGGCCTGTACGAACAACACGGCACCGCCGATTACATTGGCGAGCCGGTCTCGCAGATCGAACACATGTCCCAGGCCGCGCAGTTGGCCATGGCTGAAGGCTTCGATGATGAAGTGGTGCTGGCAGCGTTCTTCCACGATATCGGGCATATCTGCGGCCAAGGTGGCGAGAACATGGGCGGTTATGGTGTGGTCAGCCATGAACGGCTGGGCGCCGATTATCTGCGCCGCGCAGGCTTCAGCGAGCGGATGGCAAAACTGGTGGAATACCACGTGCAGGCCAAGCGTTATCTGACCTTCAGCCAGCCGGACTACTATGCGCGGTTGAGCGAGGCCAGCCGCCGCACCCTGGGTTACCAGGGCGGCGTGATGACCGCCGAGGAAGCCCAAGCGTTCGAGCAGGACCCGTTGTGCGCCGTCAGCCTGCGCATGCGTCACTGGGATGAACAAGCCAAGGAAATGCACGTGCCGGTGCTGGACCTTGAAGTGCTGAAGTCCAAGGCCCGGCAGTTGTTGGCGGCTTAGGTCTCGTCCAGGCGCTGGGCCAGGGCTTCGATCTGTTCCTGGCGTTCGGCCTGGCTCAATTTGGGGTGCGGGTTGAGGGATGACCATTGCGGATGGGCGCGGGCCTTGTTCAGGGCTTCGGGCAATTTGCCTTCGCGCCAGGTCTTGTCCTGGGGTGTGTCGACCTTGATGCTGTGGATCGCCGCATGCCCCCGCAGGTTCAGGGCCTTGAGCAGTTGCCGCTGGCGCAGGGCCAACAGGCGCAGCACGCTGTCGTCGACGGTCAGCTCGCGCTGGCCCTTGATCTTGCCCAGCAGGCGGCTGCCATAACTGCGGGCAGTTTGCAGCGCGCCTCCCGCGATGGCTCCGGCGAGGGCGGCGGCGCCGAGGGTCAGGCCGCCTACGAGTAGATCCACACCTGCACCGGCCGCCGCGCCGGCTGCGATACCGCCACCGACCCGCACGCCCAGTTGCTTGAGGGTCTCGGGGTTGAACAGGTCATCGCCCCAGCGCCCGTCCAGCAGCGGTAAATCGCTGGCGGCGGCGTCCTGCGGGCGGAAGCCGAACAGCTTGAGCAAGGCTTCCACGCAACGCTGTTCGCGCTGGCGCACGGCTTTGCGCAGTTCGCTGATGGCCTGCTGTTCCACTTCGGCTTCGCTGACCACGCTGCGGCGGCAGGCGGCGCAGTCGATCAGCAGTTCGGCGATCAGCCGCGCCGCACTTTGCTGGCGGGCCTGGCGCTGGGCTTCCTGATCAAGGATCAGCCGTTCCAGTTGCCCACGGGAGTTTTCCAGCAGCAGGGCGAGGCTTTCATAGAGCCGGCGCTCGCCGTCTTCCGGCGGCGCTACGCTGTCAAAACGCACCAGCGCATGCAGGCCGAGGCGGGCGAGGGCTTCGCGCCAGTCCGGCTCGCGGTGGTCGGCGCTGCTGACAAAATTGAGCACTGGCAGCAACGGTTTGCCGCAACTGGCGAGCACTTGCAGCTCATCGCGGTACTTGGCCAGCACCGGCTCCCTTGCATCAATCACATACAAGCCCGCATCCGAGGCGAGCAGTTGGCGCAGCACCTTGGCTTCCTGTTCGAAGCGTTGCCGGGCCTCGCTGCCTTCCAGAAAACGCGCCAGCCGTGCCGGGCCGTCGAGGCGTTCGCCGGGGCGGTCCAGGCGTTCGAGGTAATCGAGCAGGGCGATGGCATCTTCCAGGCCCGGCGTGTCGTACAGCTCCAGCAAGGCTTCGCCGTCCACCGACAAGCGCGCACCTTCGACATGCCGGGTGGTGCTGGGACGATGGGAGACTTCACCAAAGCCGACGTCTCGCGTGAGCGTGCGCAGCAACGAGGTCTTGCCGACGTTGGTGTGGCCGACCACCGCAAGTTTCAGGGGCTTAGTCATGACCGGTCTCCAGCCAAGTGAGCGGCGCGCAATCGGCGAACGGGATCTCCAACTGTTGCAATGCTGTATGCCAATCACCCAGGCGCTCAGCATCCAGGGCTTGGCCGGCGGGCGCTTGCAGCAGCCAGACCCGAGTGGCGGTGGCGCTGCGGGCCAGTTCGGCAATCAGCGCAAGGCTGCCGCGATCCGGCGAGCGGCGTGGGTCGCAGGCGATGGCCAGGCGCGCGGGCGGGAAGCGGGTGAGTTGCTCCAGCAGCTTGTTGCGGGATTCACGGCTGTCGAGGATGCCGGCGTCCTTGACGCTGGCCGGGAGCTTCGGCGGCCATGGGCGCTGGTCGTCCAGCTCGATGGCCACCAGCAGGGCGCCGTCGCTTTCCAGTTCACTGACGCCGCCGGTTACGTGGTGCAACTGTTCGGGCGCCGCATCATTGACCCCAAGCCGTTCGCTGCTGGGCATCAGACGTTCACGCAGTTGGCTGTAGCCGGGCAGGTTAAGGTCGAGGCTCAAGGCGGCGCGCCCACGTTTCCAACGCCACAGGCACAGCAACGCAAGGATCAGCCGCGGCAGGATGCCGTATACCAGCAGCACGCCCACCAGCCAGGCGGCCCAGGCCTGGAGGGCGCTTTCGATATTCAGGGCGGCATCGCCGCTGGCGCGGATCATCTCGACAGTGGGCACATTGAAGCCGAGCAAGGCGGGCAGGGCGCCGAGGGTTTGGGTCACGGCGACAAAGGTGTCGGCCCGCAGGATGGTGGTTTCCCACACAAAACCGTAGCGCCGGGTGGCCAACAGCGTCAGCAGGATCACCAGGGCGCTGAGCAGGGCCAGCAGCCACAGGCTGTTGACCAGCACACCGACGGCCCAGCGATTGAGCTTGCGCCGTTGCAGCAACAGCAGCAGGGCGGGCGCCAGTTGCGCGGCCTTGGCGTCGCGGGCGAGTTTTTCGCTGAGCCATAACCACAGGCGGCCAAGACTGGCGCCGTGTTCGCCGGCAAACAGCAGGCCCAGGGCCCAGCTCAACAACAGGATCAGGTTCAAACCCAGCAGGCTGCCCAGGGCCCAGAACACATTGACCGGCGCCAACCCGTTGCCCAGCGCGGCAAACGCCAGGCCGGCGCCGCTGATAATGGCGACTGCCGCCAGCAGGATCAGCGCCAGGCGCGCGCCTTGCAGCCAGCGGGTCAGGGCGGCGGTCAGGCCATCGCGTTCGGCCAGCCACAGCGCACGGTTTTGAATGCGCGTGGGCAGGTCGCCGCCGGTGTTGCGGGCCAGGCGATTGGCTTCCTGGTCTTCCAGGGCGCCCGCGTGTTCCTCGCGCAGGCGCACGGTCTCGGTCAGCCAGAGTGTTTGCAGGGGGTTCAGAGCTGTCACGCGCCATCCTGTTGAGCCAGTGAGTCTGGAGCATAACCGCTGGAACGCCGGTTGGGGTATGCCGCGCGCGGCTCTGGTATTCTCGTCGCCATGAAAAAAACTCTCCCTTTAAGCCTGATCGCAGCCCTCGGTGAAAACCGTGTGATCGGCGTCGACAACAGCATGCCCTGGCATTTGCCGGGGGATTTCAAATATTTCAAGGCCGCCACCTTGGGCAAGCCGATCATCATGGGGCGCAAGACCTGGGATTCCCTGGGGCGACCGTTGCCGGGCCGGTTGAACATTGTGGTCAGCCGTCAGACCGATCTGGCGCTGGAAGGTGCGGAAGTTTTTCCGTCACTGGACGCGGCCGTGGAGCGGGCTGAGGAATGGGCCAAGGCGCAGGGCGTGGATGAGCTGATGCTGATCGGCGGCGCGCAGTTGTATGCCCAGGGGCTGGAGCAGGCGGATCGCCTGTATTTGACGCGGGTGGCGTTGAGCCCGGACGGGGATGCGTGGTTTCCCGAGTTTGATTTGAACCAGTGGAAGCTGGTGTCGAATGTCGAGAATCCGGCTGAGGGTGACAAGCCGGCGTACAACTTCGAAGTCTGGGAAAAAGCCTAAGAGCATCGCAGGCAAGCCAGCTCCCACAGTTGACCGAGTATTACTGAAAAAACCGGTTCAATGTGGGAGCTGGCTTGCCTGCGATAGCGGTCTGTCAGGCCTGCGCCAGTTCCGCATGCTCATCGGCATTGAGCAGCTCTTTATCCGTCTGCTGCATGATCTGGCTGGTAATCGCCCCCGCCGTCATCGAACCGTTCACGTTCAATGCCGTACGGCCCATGTCGATCAGCGGCTCAACCGAAATCAGCAGCGCCACCAGTGACACCGGCAAGCCCATCGCCGGCAGCACGATCAGCGCGGCAAACGTCGCACCGCCGCCCACGCCCGCCACACCGGCCGAACTCAAGGTCACAATCGCCACCAGTGTTGCGATCCACAGCGGGTCCAGCGGGTTGATACCCACGGTCGGCGCAACCATCACCGCCAGCATCGCTGGGTAAAGACCCGCGCAACCGTTCTGGCCAATCGTCGCGCCAAACGAGGCGGCAAAACCGGCGATGGACTGCGGAATCCCCAAGCGACGGGTCTGCGCTTCAATGCTCAGCGGGATGCTCGCGGCGCTGGAGCGGCTGGTGAAGGCAAACGTCAGTACCGGCCAGACCTTGCGGAAGAACCGCAGCGGGTTGATCCCGGCCAGCGACAGCAGCAGGCCGTGCACCACAAACATCAGGCCCAGGGCCAGGTATGACACCACCACAAAACTGCCGAGCTTGATGATGTCTTGCAGGTTGGAGCTGGCGACCACTTTGGTCATCAGCGCCAATACGCCGTACGGGGTCAGCTTCATCACCAGGCGCACCAGGCGCATCACCCAGGCTTGCAGGGTGTCGATGGCGTTGAGGACTTTCTGGCCTTTTTCCACGTCATCCTTGAGCAGTTGCAGCGCGGCAACCCCAAGGAATGCAGCGAAGATCACCACACTGATGATCGACGTCGGCTTGGCCCGGGCCAGGTCGGCGAACGGGTTCTGCGGGATGAACGACAGCAGCAGTTGCGGGATATTCAGGTCGGCGACCTTGCCCGCGTAATCACTCTGGATCACTTGCAGGCGCGCCATTTCCTGGGTGCCGGCCACCAGGCCTTCTGCGGTGAGGCCGAACAGGTTGGTCAGGCCGATACCGATCAGCGCCGCAATCGCCGTGGTGAACAGCAGCGTGCCGATGGTCAGGAAGCTGATCTTGCCCAGGGACGAGGCGTTATGCAGACGGGCCACGGCGCTGAGGATCGAGGCGAACACCAGCGGGATCACGATCATTTGCAGCAACTGCACGTAACCGTTGCCGACCAGGTCGAACCAGCCGATCGAGGCCTTGAGCACCGGGTTGCCGGCACCGTAGATCGCGTGCAGCACCACACCGAAGATCACGCCGAGTACCAACGCAAACAAGACCTTCTTGGCGAGGCTCCAGTTGGTTCGACGGGTTTGTGCCAGGCCCAGCAGCAGGGCCACGAACACCAGTAAGTTGAGAATCAGGGGCAGATTCATTGAAGCTCCGTTGAGAAGGCAGCCAATCGCAGGAGCCTGCGATTGCGAACCGGCAAGCCTAACAGCTTGAAATATATTGATTTAATAACGTTATCGCATGGTGACTGTCGTTTTTGGAATAAGCGGATGACGCGCAGGCGTATGGCATTGGCGCGATCACGACGAAAGCGGTCGCGCTCGGGCGATAACTGTCATACAGATTTGTTAGCGTCGATGTCTTTCACTCAGGGAGAAAACGCACATGAAGCTAGCGCCGAAACTGTTTGCCGCCGCGCTGTGCCTGGGCCTTGCGAGCCAGGCCTTTGCCGCCACCGAGTTGAAACACTGGCCGGCGGCTGCCGCCAAGCAACTGGACACGATGATTGCCGCCAATGCCAACAAGGGCAACTTCGCGGTGTTCGACATGGACAACACCAGTTACCGCTACGACCTTGAAGAGTCGTTGCTGCCGTACCTGGAAAACAAGGGCCTGATCACCCGCGACACCATGGACCCTTCCCTGAAGCTGATCCCGTTCAAAGACACCGCTGACCACAAGGAAAGCCTCTTCAGTTACTACTACCGCCTCTGCGAAGTCGACGACATGGTCTGCTACCCGTGGGTCGCGCAGATTTTCTCCGGCTTCACCCTCAAGGAACTCAAGGGCTACGTCGACGAGATGATGGCGTCGGGCAAGCCGGTGCCGGTCACCTATTACGACGGTGACGTGGTCAAGAACATGGAAGTGCAGCCGCCGAAGGTCTTCACCGGCCAGGCTGAGCTGTTCAACAAGCTGATGGAAAACGGCATCGAGGTCTACGTGATGACCGCCGCGTCCGAGGAACTGGTGCGCATGGTCGCGGCCGATCCGAAGTACGGCTACAACGTCAAACCCGAGAACGTCATCGGCGTGAGCACCTTGCTCAAGGACCGCAAGACCGGCGAGCTGACCACCGCCCGCAAGCAGATTGCCGCCGGCAAGTATGACGAGAAGGCCAACCTCGGCCTGGAGCTGACCCCGTACCTGTGGACCCCGGCCACCTGGATGGCCGGCAAGCACGCAGCGATCCTGACCTATATCGACGAGTGGAAAAAACCGGTGATCGTCGGTGGCGACACGCCGACCAGTGACGGCTACATGCTGTTCCATGACGTGGACGTGGCCAAGGGCGGCATCCACCTGTGGATCAACCGTAAAGACAAATACATGACCCAGCTCAACGGCATGATGGCCAAGCACGCTGCGGCCCAGGCCAAGGAAGGGTTGCCGGTGACGGCGGATAAAAACTGGGTGATCGTCAAGCCGGACGAGATTCAGTAAGTACGGCTGGACTCGGTCAAAAATGTGGGAGCGGGCTTGCTCGCGAAGGCGGTGGATCAGCCAGCTTATTCAGTAACTGGCACACCGCAATTCGCGAGCAAGCCCGCTCCCACAGTTGATCTTCTTTGTTTGGGGAATTATCTCCAGACAAAAAAATGCCCCGCACATGGCGGGGCATTTTTATGGGCGAGGTTTACAGACCGTCAAGCATCGCCTTGTTACGCACAGCACCCTTGTCGGCACTGGTGGCCAGCAGGGCGTAAGCCTTCAAGGCGGTGGTGACTTTGCGCGGACGCTTCTCCACCGGCTTCCAGCCTTTCTTGTCCTGCTCGACCCGGCGTGCCGCCAGTTCTTCATCGCTGATCAACAGGTTGATCGAGCGGTTCGGAATGTCGATCAGCACCTTGTCGCCATCCTGCACCAGGCCGATGGCGCCGCCCGCAGCAGCTTCCGGCGAAGCGTGGCCGATGGACAGGCCCGAGGTCCCGCCGGAAAAACGGCCGTCGGTCAGCAAGGCGCAGGCTTTGCCCAGGCCCTTGGATTTCAGGTACGACGTCGGGTACAGCATCTCTTGCATGCCCGGGCCGCCTTTCGGGCCTTCGTAACGGATGATGACGATGTCGCCTTCCTTCACTTCGTCAGCGAGGATGCCGCGTACCGAGCTGTCCTGGCTTTCGTAGATCTTGGCGCGGCCTTCGAACACGTGGATCGACTCGTCGACACCGGCGGTTTTCACCACGCAGCCATCGAGGGCGATGTTGCCGTACAGCACGGCCAGGCCGCCCTCTTTCGAATAGGCATGCTCGACACTGCGGATGCAGCCGTTTTCACGGTCGTCGTCGAGGGTTTCCCAACGGGTCGACTGGCTGAACGCGGTCTGCGTCGGGATGCCGGCCGGGCCTGCCTTGAAGAAGTGATGCACGGCTTCGTCAGTGGTCTGGGTGATGTCCCACTTGGCGATGCCTTCGGCCAGGGATTTGCTGTGCACGGTCGGCAGGTCGGTGTGCAACAGGCCGCCACGGGCCAGGGAGCCGAGGATCGAGAAGATCCCGCCGGCGCGGTGCACGTCTTCCATGTGGTACTTCTGGATGTTCGGCGCGACTTTGCACAGTTGCGGCACGTTGCGCGACAGGCGGTCGATGTCCCGCAGGTCGAAGTCGATCTCGGCTTCTTGCGCGGCGGCCAGCAAGTGCAAGATGGTGTTGGTGGAACCGCCCATGGCGATGTCCAGGGTCATGGCGTTTTCGAACGCCTTGAAGTTGGCGATGTTGCGCGGCAACACCGACTCATCGTTCTCGGTGTAGTAGCGCTTGCACAGCTCGACGATGGTGCGGCCGGCCTGCAGGAACAGTTGCTCGCGGTCGCTGTGGGTGGCCAGTGTCGAGCCGTTGCCCGGCAAGGCGAGCCCTAAGGCTTCCACCAGGCAGTTCATCGAGTTGGCGGTGAACATGCCGGAGCACGAACCGCAGGTCGGGCAGGCGCTGCGCTCGTATTCCGCGACCTTCTCGTCAGAAGCGCTGGAATCGGCGGCGATGACCATGGCATCCACCAGGTCGAGGCCGTGGGAGGCGAGCTTGGTCTTGCCGGCTTCCATCGGGCCGCCGGAGACGAAGATCACCGGGATGTTCAGGCGCAGGGCGGCCATCAGCATGCCGGGGGTGATCTTGTCGCAGTTGGAGATGCACACGATGGCGTCGGCGCAGTGGGCGTTGACCATGTATTCCACGGAGTCGGCGATGATCTCGCGGCTCGGCAGGGAATACAGCATGCCGTCATGGCCCATGGCGATGCCGTCATCCACGGCGATGGTGTTGAATTCTTTCGCTACACCGCCGGCGCGTTCGATCTCGCGGGCGACCAGTTGGCCCAGGTCCTTGAGGTGGACGTGGCCGGGTACGAACTGGGTGAACGAGTTGGCAATCGCGATGATCGGCTTCTTGAAGTCGTCATCTTTCATCCCCGTGGCGCGCCACAGTGCGCGGGCGCCGGCCATGTTGCGGCCGTGGGTGGATGTTTTCGAGCGGTAATCAGGCATTGGAGCACTCCGGGCGGCTAATCAAGTACTAAAGGGGAGTGAGCTTCTAATTGACGACTGGAACACCCGAAAAATGGCCGTGTGTCCGGAAGTTGCCACTCGCGTCGCGGGATCGCCGCTTGCTTGGGCCTCGAGCTCATAAACCCGCCGGGGGATGACTGGCGATGAATAGGTCCGATTCTACACCGCTGGCGGCCGGAGGGAATGGCCGTCTACCTGTAGGAGCGAGCTTGCTCGCGAAAAACGTCAACGGTAACGCAGCGCTATCAGGTGGTCCGTGTCGTCTGTTGGTTTTTCGCGAGCAAGCTCGCTCCTACAGGGTTGCGTATTTCACAGCCACATGGCGTCCCAGAGCGGATAGTCGCCGATACGCTCAACCAGCCCTGCTCTTAATGGATTGGCGACGATGTATCGAGCTGTTGCTTTCAGGTCATCTTCCCGGCGTAGCGCCCGATCAAAGTAGCCCTTTTGCCAAAGTGTCCCGTGGCAACTCCTCGCTTTGTTAATGGCGTGGGCACTTCGCGACTTGGTAATCCGCATCAGTCTCGGCAAATCGCCGTTGTGCAATTCCACCAGCCAATGGAAATGGTCCGGCATCACGACCCAGGCCAGTGAGGTCGCCTCGCCGTCGTCCTGAGCCTTTCTGAATTCGCGAACAAGCAGGCGACCAATGCGCCAGTCCTGGAAGACCAGCTGTCGTTGATGGGTGACGGCGGTGAGCAGGTAAATGCGGCCGGATTCCGAATAGCGGCCTTTACGCAGCCGATGGGCGTTTTGCTGGGTGGACATTCCTTCGTCCTCTTCGTGTGGGTAGAAGAGAGACGGTAGGAGGCAACAGTGTCTA
Source organism: Pseudomonas sp. NPDC087814 (assembly GCF_044742865.1). Lineage (NCBI taxonomy): Bacteria > Pseudomonadati > Pseudomonadota > Gammaproteobacteria > Pseudomonadales > Pseudomonadaceae > Pseudomonas > Pseudomonas sp. NPDC087814. The sequence continues at coordinate 24,371 of NZ_JBIUVK010000050.1, forward strand.
TTGGCGTTTAAACACTGGTTCTGAATATGTCATGCCTTCTGTAGGAGCGAGCTTGCTCGCGAAGAACGTCAACGATAACGCAGCGCTATCAGGTGGCCCGTGTCGCCTATATGTTTTTCGCGAGCAAGCTCGCTCCTACAGTGGGAGTGGGAGTGGGAGAGCGTTAGCGTCCGACTCTGATGTTCGTCACTACGCCCCAAACGCTGAGCACGATGAAGCTGATGGCGATGGTCATCAGCAAGTTGTCTCCGGCTTGGGCGAGCGCGGCGCTGCTGACGGCGGCGGTGATGAACATGATGCTGTTGCCGGCCGACGCGGCGGTGCCGGCGCTGCTGGAGAACAGCAACATGGCCGCGGAAATCGCGGCGGGGCGAACCAGGGTCACGGCCAGGGCGCTGATCAGCATCGGGATCAGCAGGGTGATGGTGGTCATGGCCTCATAGCTGATCACCAGCGTCAGCAATACGCCTGCGATCCCCAGCAGGCCCAGCCCGAGGTTGATTTGTCGCGTGAGGGAGATATGTTTCTGCAGTGCAGTTGCTGCAACGCCGCCCAGCAGGTAGGCAACGCCATACACCATCAGCACTACCGCGTACTGGTATTCGGACAGCTTCAACTCATCCATGAAAATCAGCGGTGTCACGCTGATCAAGGCGAAGTAACACGCGAATACCAACGCGGCGATCCACCAGTAACGGATGAAGTCCCGGTTGCTTGCGATGGATTTCAGCGTGGCGATGATCGAAACAGGGGCTCTTTCAGGGCTGGCCGCCTTGGACGGCAATATCAGCCAGGCATGGATAAACATGCCTAGCGCCATCACCGCAAATCCATAAAAGCTGCCCTGCCAATCAAATGTGGTTTGCAGCCAGGAGCCGAGCAGCGGCGACAGCGCAACGAACGATCCGCTCAGGGTCATGTAGTAGATGCGGATGCGGGCGCGATCCTGCTCTTCGAAAAGGTCTTCAACCAGCGCATGGCCGAGCACAAAAAAGCCACAGCCGATGGCCTGGACGGCGCGAAACAGCAGGAAACTCGGGTAATTCGCCGCCAGTGCGCAGCCGATCGAGCCTAGGGTGGAAACCACGATGCACCCCAGCAGCACTTCCTTGCGCCCGAATTTATCTGAAAGCGGGCCGGCGATCAGTTGGGAAATCGCAAAAACCAGAGTGAACAGGCTGATGGATAAGGCGACCTCAGCAGTTGAGGTATCGAACTTCGCGGCCAGGGCTGGAAAGGAGGGCAGCAGGATATTGATCGGGAAGAAGCTGATCAGCGAGATGCAGGTGATGAGGATGAAGCGCGAGCGTTGTTGGCGTTTTACGTCGCCATGGGGTGGCGAATAAGAGGACTCAGACATTGTTTTTATTTTCCGGAGTAAAACCAGAAACCGATACTAGTCTGCGAAACGGGGAATTCAATCAAAAGTGTTGTGGGAGGCCAAGCCCATGATGGTGTGTGTTGCCGCTGTAGGAGCGAGCTTGCTCGCGAAGAACGTCAACGATAACGCAGCGCTATCAGGTAGCCCGTGTTGTCTATTCGTCTTTCGCGAGCAAGCTCGCTCCTACAGTTGATCCGGTTCCAATTGGGCGTTAGCTATTCGGCAACAACCGGCAAGTAATGCTCTTGATATACCGGGTCTCGGCAATCGCCGGGTGCACCGGGTGGTCCGGGCCCTGGCCGCCGCGTTCCAGCATCTGGATATTGCGATCCAGGTGACGGGCGCTGGTCAGCAGGATGTTTTGCAGGTCGTCTTCCGGCAAGTGCATCGAGCACGAAGCGCTGACCAGGATGCCGTCCTTGCTGAGCAGGCGCATGGCTTGCTCGTTCAGGCGGCGGTAGGCGCCTTCGCCGTTTTTCATGTCTTTCTTGCGCTTGATGAAGGCAGGCGGGTCGGCCACGATCACGTCGAAACGCTCTTCGCTGGCTTTCAGCTCTTTGAGGGCTTCGAACACGTCGCCTTCGATGCAGGTCATTTTCTCGGCAACGCCGTTCAGTGCCGCGTTGCGCTCCACGCCGTCGAGGGCGAAGGCGGAGGCGTCGACGCAGAACACTTCACTGGCACCGAAGGCGGCCGCTTGCACGCCCCAGCCGCCGATGTAGCTGTACAGGTCGAGTACGCGTTTGCCTTTGGCATACGGAGCCAGGCGAGCGCGGTTCATGCGGTGGTCGTAGAACCAGCCGGTCTTCTGGCCCTGGATCACCGGCGCTTCGAACTTCACGCCGTTTTCTTCCAGTGCCACCCACTCCGGCACCAGGCCGAACACGGTTTCGACGTAGCGGTTGAGGCCTTCGGCATCACGCGCGGCGGAGTCGTTCTTGAACAGGATGCCGCTTGGCTTGAGCACTTGGGTCAGTGCGGCAATCACGTCTTCCTTGTGGGCTTCCATGGTCGCCGAAGCGATCTGCACCACCAGGATGTCGCCGAAACGGTCGACCACCAGGCCTGGCAACAAGTCGGAATCGCCGTACACCAGGCGGTAGAACGGCTTGTCGAACAGGCGGTCACGCAGGGACAGGGCGACGTTGATGCGGTGCACCAGCAGCGACTTGTCCAGCGGCAACTTGATGTCGCGGGACAGCAGGCGGGCGCAGATCAGGTTGTTCGGGCTCATGGCCACGATGCCGAGGGTCTTGCCGCCGGCTGCTTCCAGGATCGCCTGGTCGCCTGCCTGGAAGCCGTGAAGAGGTGTGGCGGCCACATCGATTTCGTTGCTGTAGACCCACAGGTGGCCGTTGCGCAAACGACGATCGGCGTTGGCTTTGAGACGCAGGCTTGGCAGGGACATGACGTCGCTCCGGAAAAAAGAGCGGGAGTATACCGTGTTGTGCAGTACTTGGCGGCGCCGCCGGACATGTGGAAGCGGTTCAGTTCGGGTTTTTGAGGTGTCAGCCTGGTTGCCATAAAGGTTAGAATCGCCGCCTAGTCCAGAGTGTGCCCCCTATGTCCCAAGAGCTATCCGCCGAACAGATCCAACAGAGCCTCCAAGGCATCAGCGTGCCGCCTCAACCGCAAATCATGGTGGATTTGCAGATGGAGCAGTACATGCCCGATCCGGACCTGGAAGTGATCGCCCGGTTGATCGCCCAGGACCCGGGCCTCTCCGGCTCGCTGCTGAAGATCGTCAATTCGCCGTATTACGGTCTGAGCAACAAGATCGTCTCGATCCAGCGCGCGGTGAACCTGCTGGGCAGCCGCTCCATCGTCAACCTGATCAACGCGCAGTCGATCAAGGGCGAGATGAGCGACGACACCATCGTCACCCTCAACCGTTTCTGGGACACCGCCCAGGACGTGGCCATGACCTGCCTGGCCCTGGCCAAGCGCACCGGCAGCCAGGCGGTCGATGAAGCCTACGCATTGGGGCTGTTCCACGATTGTGGCGTGCCGTTGATGCTCAAGCGTTTCCCGAACTACATGAGTGTGCTGGAAGAGGCCTATGCCAACGCCGGCCCGGAGTGCCGTGTGGTCGACACCGAGAACCAGGCGTTCAACACCAACCATGCCGTGGTGGGTTACTACACCGCCAAATCCTGGCGCCTGCCGGAACATGTGACCGATGCCATCGCCAATCACCACAATGCCCTGGCGATTTTCAGCGACGAGTCCAACCACAAGCCGCAGCTGAAAAACCTGCTGGCGATCCTGAAAATGGCCGAGCACATTTGTGCGTCGTACCGCGTGCTGGGCAACCAGATGGATGACCATGAGTGGAACGCCATCGGCCCGCTGGTGCTGGACCATATCGGCCTGTCGGACTACGACTTCGAGAGTTTGAAGTTGTCGATCCGCGAGCTGGGCGCGCACTAACCCTTTTTCCAAGAGGTACACATGCCCGAGTTACCGGAAGTCGAAACCACCCGGCGCGGAATTGCGCCGCACCTGGAAGGCCAGCGGGTCAGCCGTGTGGTGGTGCGTGAGCGGCGCCTGCGCTGGCCGATCCCGGAAGACCTGGATGTGCGGCTGTCCGGGCAACGCATCGTGCTGGTGGAGCGGCGGGCCAAGTATTTGTTGATCAATGCCGAGGTCGGCACGCTGATCAGCCACTTGGGGATGTCGGGCAACCTGCGCCTTGTGGAAGCCGGCAGCCCGGCGGCCAAGCATGAGCATGTGGATATAGAACTGGAGTCGGGCCTGGCCCTGCGCTACACCGACCCGCGACGCTTTGGCGCGATGCTCTGGAGCCTCGACCCGCTGAACCACGAGCTGCTGATCCGCCTGGGGCCGGAGCCGTTGACCGACCTGTTCGACGGCGAGCGGCTATTCCAGCTGTCCCGTGGACGCTCGATGGCGGTGAAGCCGTTCATCATGGATAACGCAGTGGTGGTGGGCGTAGGCAATATCTATGCGACGGAAGCGCTGTTTGCCGCTGGGATTGATCCGCGTCGGGAAGCCAAGGGCATTTCCCGTGGGCGTTACCTGAAGCTGGCGATTGAGATCAAACGCATCCTGGCGGCGGCCATCGAGCGCGGCGGCACCACGTTGCGGGACTTTATCGGCGGCGACGGGCAGCCGGGGTATTTCCAGCAGGAATTGTTCGTCTATGGCCGTGGTGGCGAGGCGTGCAAGGTCTGTGGGACTGAGTTGCGCAACGTGATGCTGGGGCAGCGGGCGAGTGTGTTTTGCCCGAAGTGTCAGAGCTGACGATTTGTGGTGCTGCTGATGGCCTCTTCGCGAGCAAGCCCGCTCCCACATTCGACTGCATTCCAAAGGTGGAACTCGGCCGAATGTGGGAGCAGGCTTGCTCGCGAAGGGGCTTAATGAAGCGCCAAGGGACTTAGGCCTTCCCGGTAATCAACCGGTACTTCTCCATCAGTTGCTCTTCCGTTTCCGGATGAGCCTCGTCCAGCGGAATGCAATCCACCGGGCAAACCTGCTGGCACTGGGGTTCGTCGTAGTGGCCGACACACTGGGTGCACAGGTTGGGGTCGATCACATAGATCTCTTCACCCTGGGAAATGGCAGCGTTCGGGCACTCGGGTTCGCAGACGTCGCAGTTGATGCAATCGTCGGTGATGATCAGGGACATGGAAACTCCTGCCAGGGCTGTCAGCCAAGGCATCTGAAAACTAATGCGCGCAATTGTGCCGCATTGGCGCCCCTGTGGCGAGGGGGCTTGTCCCCCGTTGGGGCGCGAAGCGGCCCCGAATCAGGCGAACGGGTTTTACCTGAAACTACGCGGCGTCTTTATTGGGGCTGCTTCGCAGCCCAACGGGGGACAAGCCCCCTCGCCACAGACAAGCCCCTCGCCACAATAAGCCCAAAGTCCGGGATTATTTCTTGAATCGCAGGGTGAGAGCATCCGCCACAGCCGGGTGCACGAACTTGGTGATATCCCCGCCCAACGCCGCGATTTCCCGGACCAACGTCGAGGAAATGAACGAATAACGTTCCGAAGGCGTAAGAAACAGGCTTTCCACGTCCGGCGCCAGTTGGCGGTTCATGTTGGCCAGCTGGAATTCGTATTCGAAATCCGACACCGCCCGCAGGCCGCGCAGGAACACATTGGCGTTCTGTTCCTTGGCGAAGTGCGCCAGCAGCGTCGAGAAGCCGACCACTTCAACGTTGGGCAGATGCTTGGTGACCTCACGGGCCAGCTCCACGCGCTGTTCCAGGGGAAACAGCGGGTTTTTCTTGGGGCTGGCAGCGACCGCGATAATCACATGGTCGAACAAGCGCGAGGCGCGTTCGACCAGATCGCCATGGCCCTTGGTGATTGGGTCGAAGGTACCTGGGTACAACACTCGGTTCATCGCGTCGTCCTGGCGGAGTCCGTTGGGGAACCGGATGGTATCGCAGCCATCCCGGTCGGCCAAGTCAACTTATTCAGAAGAAAGCACTATAGACACCGCGAATACCCGGTTTTTTCAGGCCGTTTTCAGACGTTCGGCCAATGCCGTCGCCAGTTGCGCCGTCAATCCATACACCGATAACTGCGGGTTAGCGCCAATGCTGGTGGGGAATAGCGAGCCATCGTGGATCGACAAGTTGCGCAGTTGATGATGGCGCCCAAGGCTGTCGGCCACGGCGTTTTTCGGTTCTTCCCCCATCGCGCAACCGCCCATTACATGAGCGCTGCCGAGCCGGGTTCGGTGCAATTCGAGGTTCAACCCGTCGATCATGCTGCGGGCTTCAGCCAAGGTGTTCACGTAGCGCGCATCGCCGTGTAGCGGCATCACCGACTTGGCGCCGCCGGCAAACTGAATTTCCGCCATGCTGTGGAATGCCCGGCGCAGGCCGTCCCAGGCGTAGGGCGAAACCTGATAATCGAGCACCGGTGTGCCATCGCCGCGTAATTCGACTGTGCCACCCGGGCTGTCGGGGTGGAAGCCGTCCCGCAGCAGCGCCAGCATGGCGTGGGTTTTCGGCAGTTGACCCATGTCCAGCGCGTTCTGCGTGCCGTAGCCGCCGAGCAAGGTGCTGGCCAGGCCCGGATGCAGTGGCGGTACTTCGAGCTTGTAGGACATTTTGCCGGTAGTGCCGTCCTGCCATTGGAAGTGATCGGAATAAATCGACTGCGGCGCGCCGTAGAACGGGTTGATCACCTCGTCGAACAACCCTGCGGAAAAATTCACCAGGTGTAAAAAGGTTCGCTTGCCCAGGCGCGAGTGGGGATCGGGTGCGTCCGAGCGCAGCAGCAGCGCCGGGCTGTTGATGCCGCCGCCGGCCAGTACGTAATGCTTGGCTTTGACTGTGATCTTGCGGCCGGTGGGTGCCACGCAATACTGATCCATGGCCACGCATTCGAGGCTGGTGATGGTGTCGCCGCTGAACTTCAGGCGTTCGGCACGGGCCAGGTACAGCAGCTCGCCGCCTTTCTCCAGGGTGGACGGAATGGTGGTCACCAGCATTGATTGCTTGGCGTTGACCGGGCAACCCATGCCGCAATACCCCAGGTTGAAACAGCCGCGCACATTGCGCGGGATCACGTGCCAGCTGTAGCCAAGCTTTTCGCAGCCCTTGCGGATCACGTCATTGTTGGCATTCGGCGGCATGGCCCAAGGCGCGATGCCCAGGCGTTGTTCCATTTTTTCGAACCAGGGCGCCATTTCGGCGCTGCTGTGGCCCTTGACCGCGTACTCGCTGGCCCAGTGGGCGAGGGTCGGGTCCGGGGTGCGGAAGCTGGAGGTCCAGTTGATCAGCGTGGTGCCGCCGACCGCGCGGCCCTGCAGGATGGTGATAGCGCCGTCCTTGCTCATGCGGCCGATGCCTTCCTGGTAGAGGCTGGCGTAGGCCTCGTCTTCCAGCAGCTTGAAGTCGTTGCTGGTCTTCAACGGGCCTTCTTCGATGAGCAGCACCTTGTAGCCGGCGGCGCTGAGGATTTCGGCGGTGGTGCCGCCGCCGGCGCCGCTGCCGATGATCGCGACGTCGGCTTCCAGGGTCAGGTCCTGGTCGAGGGCGGCGCCATTGTGGGTTTTCCAGCCGCGGGCCATGCCATCGCGGAACAGATCAGGTACGGGCATCAGGGTCGTCTCTTGTTTTTATCGGGATGCGAATCAGATTTTCGGTGGGCCGGGGTAGCCGCAATGCGCCCAGGACTCGGGGCGGAAATACCAGGCCATGATCACCAGTTTGAGCAACGAGCCCTGGCCCATGCGCAGCAGGTTCAGGTAGCTGTTTTCCCAGCGGTGCAGGAAGTTGCGGATCTGCTCGGCGCTGGCGTTTTCCCAGCTGCCCCACACCCCGGTCAGCGGCCCACGGGTGACGGCCATGCCCAATACGTCGAACAGTTGCTGGGTCAGCTTGAACATCTCGGGCGACAGGTGTTGCAGGCTGAAGTCGAGCTTTTTCAGGGTGTCGTTGATGCCGGCCACCACCACCTCGGCGCTGGCCACGCCCTCCAGCAGCACCGGGATCACTGCCCGCAAAAATGGCAGGTCACTGCTGCGCAACATCGCAAAGCCGCTGGCCGGGGTGCTGCTGGAGCAGCCGCTGAGGCTGGCGCCCAGCCCGGCGGTGGCCAGGAAGGCGCTGGCGCACAGGCCGAGTTTCAAGACACCGCGCCGTGACAGCGCGGGTGATTCAGTCAGGCTAGGGTTCATTCTTATTGTTATCCCGGTGATGGGTTTGTTAGCGGACGAACAGCTTCTGGATCAACTTCTGGATGGATTTGCCATAGGGCGGGTAAATCAGCTTGGCCGCGTTCAGGCGTTGCTTGATCAGCACGCCCTTGGCCTTGCTGAACGTCAGGAAACCTTCATGGCCGTGGTAATGGCCCATGCCCGACGGGCCGATGCCGCCGAAGGGCATGTCGTCCTGGGCTACGTGCAGCAACGTGTCGTTCAGGCACACGCCGCCGGAATGGGTTTCGTGCAGTACGCGGTTCTGTTCCGCCTTGTTGTAGCCGAAGTAATACAGCGCCAGTGGGCGAGGGCGCTGATTGATGTAGGCAAAGGCCTGGTCGAGGCCGCGATACGGCACGATCGGCAGCACCGGGCCGAAGATTTCGTCCTGCATCACGGTCATCTCGTCGCTGACATTCAGCAGCAGGCTGTGGGCCATGCGGCGGTCCTGGCCCTGGTCGTACAGCGGGACCAGGGTGGCACCCTTGTCGGTGGCGTCTTTCACGTAGCCGTTGAGCCGGGCCAACTGTCGTTCGTTGATGATGGCGGTGTAGTCCGGGTTGTCGGCCAGGGTCGGATAGAACCCGCGAACCGCCTTGCTGTAGGCCTCGACGAAGCCGTCTACACGGTCTTCCGGCACCAGCACGTAGTCCGGCGCCACGCAGGTTTGCCCGGCATTCAGCGCCTTGCCGAAGGCGATGCGTTCGGCGGCGTCCTTGAGCGGCACGTCGGCGGAAACAATCGCCGGTGATTTGCCGCCCAGTTCCAGGGTGACCGGCGTCAGGTGTTCGGCCGCCGCGCGCATCACGTGCTTGCCGATGCTGGTGGCGCCGGTGAACAGCAGGTGGTCGAAGCGCAGCTTGGAAAACGCCATGCCCACTTCAGCCTCGCCGAGCACCACGCACACCAGGTCCTCGGGGAAGATCTTCGCCAGCAGCGTCTTGAGCAACTGGCCGGTGGCGGGGGTGGATTCGCTGAGCTTGAGCATCACCCGGTTGCCGGCCGCCAATGCACCCACCAGCGGACCGATGGCCAGGTACAACGGGTAGTTCCAGGGCACGATCACCCCGACCACACCCAGGGGTTGATAGATGACCTTGGCGGACGCGGGCTGGAAGGCAATGCCTACAGCGCGGCGGGAAGGTTTCATCCAACCCTTGAGGTGTTTGCTGGCGTAGTGAATGCCATGCAGGCTGGGCATCAGTTCGGCGAACAGGGTTTCGTCGGCGCTGCGGTGGCTGAAATCACTGCTGATGGCGTTGATCAGCGCCTGGCGCTCGTCACTCAGCAGCTCGCGCAAGGCCTTGAGCCATTGCTGGCGCTGGGCGGCCGGCGGCATCGGGTTGGCGGCGTAGGCCCGACGTTGGGCGTCGAACAGTTCCTGGAGCTGGTCCAGCGCCTGGGAATCTTGCAGGTAGGCAACGTTGGCAGACATGGCGAAGTTCCCGATTGTTATTGGAATGCTTCAGTTTTTAGAGTTATTGCTCTAAATTGTCAAATAACATTGCACATACGTGCCGATTTATCCCGACAAGGATAGTCCGTAAGATGCCGCCATCACGGGTCTAGAAGTTGATTTCCCATGGCACCACGAGTAAAGACCAGCGAGCGCATTGTGCAAACCAGCCTGGAGCTGTTTAACCAGCAGGGCGAGCGCAGTGTCAGCACCAACCATATCGCCGCCCATATGGAAATTTCCCCGGGCAACCTGTACTACCACTTCCCCAACAAGCAGGCGATTATCGCAGTGCTGTTTCGTGAGTACGAAGCGTTGGTGGACAGCTTCCTGCGCCCGCCCCAGGGCCGTGCGGTGACCGTGGAAGATAAGCGCTTCTACCTGCAGGCGGTGCTGGCCGGCATGTGGCGCTACCGCTTCCTGCACCGTGACCTCGAACACCTGCTGGAAAGCGACCCGGAGCTGGCCACCGGCTATCGGCGGTTCTCCCAGCGTTGCCTGATCCAGGGCGCAGCCATCTACCAGGGTTTTGTCGATGCCGGCATCCTGAACATGGACCCGGTACAAACCGAAGCCCTGACCCTCAACGCCTGGATCATCCTCACCTCATGGGTGCGCTTCCTGTGCACCACCAATGAAAAGTCCACGCACCTGAGCGCTGAGGCCATCAAGCGCGGTGTGTACCAGGTGCTGGTGCTGGAAGCCGGGTTTATCACCCCCAAGGCCAAGGACGCGGTGGATGCGCTGTTTAAAGAGTTTTACGTGCCGTTGAATCAGGCGCTGGAAGAAGTGAAGTAGGATGTTTCCCGAACGCTAACCTAGCCACAGGAGTCAGTCATGCCGCTTGCCCAACTGATCAGCCCCCAGCAACTGGCCGAGCGCCAGAAGTCCGGCGGGCTGGTGATCCTCGATTGCCGCTTTGCCCTGGAAGACCCGGACTACGGCCTGTGCAGCTACGCCGAAGGGCATATCGAAGGGGCGCAGTATGCCGACCTGGAGCGCCACCTCAGCGGGCCGATAATCAAGGGCGTGACCGGTCGCCATCCGTTGCCGGCGCCGGATGCGTTTATCCGGCAACTGCGGGCATGGGGCGTTAACGCCGACAGCGATATCGTTTTGTATGACGACGGCCCCGGTGCCTATGCCGCCCGTGCCTGGTGGCTGCTGGCCTGGCTGGGCAAGCGCGACGGTGTGTTCATCCTCGATGGCGGCCTGAAAGCCTGGCACGCGGCGGGCTTCCCGTTGAGCCTGGATGCGCCGGTGATCGAGCCCGGCACCTTCAGCGGCACGCCGGACAACCACTTGCAACTGGACGCCGAACACCTGCAGAAACGCCTTGGCCAGCCCGGCCTGACCCTGATCGACGCCCGCGCCCAGCCGCGTTTTCGTGGTGAAGTGGAGCCGATCGACCCGGTTGCCGGGCATATCCCCGGCGCGCAATGTGCCGCATTCAATGAAAACCTGGGCAGCGACGGCCGTTTCCTGCCGGCGGACCAGCTCAAGCAACGCTTCGCCGCCAAGCTGCAAGACCGCTCGCCGGATGACCTGGTGGCCTACTGCGGCTCGGGCGTGACTGCCTGCCACAACCTGTTTGCGCTGTGCCTGGCGGGTTACCCGTTGGGCAAGTTGTACGCGGGGTCGTGGAGCGAGTGGATCACTGATCCAAAGCGGGAAGTTGCAACAGGCGACTGAGGTCTGCCTGACCCGGTCTGAGCCAAAGTGTGGGAGCTCCCACATTTTTATCGGCGTTGTGTCAGTAGCCACTCCGGGATTCTTCGTTCCAGGTAGTAAGTTGGCTGTTTCAGCGAGCCATCCACAAACCCGACATGCCCGCCCTTGGCCAGCAGTTCGAACTCGGTGCAATCCGACAGTTCGCTGGCCTCGGGCAGGCTGTGGGCGAACACGAACGGGTCGTCCGCGGCCTGGATGATCAGGGTTGGTGTGCGAATGCCCCCGAGGTAGTAGCGGCTGGAGGCGCGGCGGTAGTAGTCCTCGGCACTGAGGAACCCGTGCAGCGGCGCGGTGACGCGGCCGTCAAAGTCCCAGAACGTGCGCATCTTCTCCAGCGAGCCCAGGTCGGCGAGGGTTTTCAGGCCTGCCTCGCGGCCATCCTTGAGAAACCGGCTTTGTTTGACGCGGATATAGGCCAGCATTTCGCGCATGAAATGCTTCTGATAAACCCGAGAAAAGCCCAGGCCAATGCGATCGGCGCACTGATCCAGGCGAAACGGTACCGACACGGCGGCCGCGCCTTGCAGCCCGCAGGCTTCGCCGGTTTCGCCCAAGTACTTGAGCAGCACATTGCCGCCCAGTGAATACCCCACCGCATACAGCGGCGCCAACGGGCGCTTGGCCCGCAGGTGAGCGATGGTTTCGGCCAGGTCTTCACTGGCGCCGGAATGGTAGCTGCGGGCGAGCAGGTTGGGTTCGCCGGAACAGCCACGCCAGTTCAGTGCCACGCTGGCCCAGCCTTGAGCCGCCAGGGCTTTTTGCAGGCCGGCTACATAGGGCGAGTTAGACGAGCCGGTCAGGCCATGCAGGACCAGCACCAACGGGGTGGTTGCCTCATGGGGCCCGTGCCAGTCGAGGTCGAGAAAGTCGCCGTCTGCCAGCCACAGCCGTTCGCGCTGGCGTTCGATGTGGGTGGTTTTGCGCCACAGCGGTCCCCACAGCGTTTGCAGGTGCGGGTTGCCGAGGCCGAAGGCGGGGGAGAAGGGGTCGAGGGGCGGAGTCATGAAATTCTCGGTGCCGAATGGGCTTGCTCCAATCATTGTAGGAGCGAGCTTGCTCGCGAAAAACTCAAGATCACCGCGTTCCCCTGGTTTCCCGCGTCATCGTTAACGATCTTCGCGAGCAAGCTCGCTCCTACACGGTGCGTTGCCACAACGCGTAATACACCCGCCCGGATTTCTGCTCGCGGTGCAGGCGCCAGGTGCCCGGCAGACCGAGTGTGGACGGTGCGGTTTCGCTTTCAGTGTAGATCCAGGCATCCGGTGCCAACCACTGGCGCTCTTCCAGCAACGCGCAAACGGTCGGCAGCAGGTTCTGATTAAACGGCGGATCGAGGAACACCACGTCAAACTCGCGGGCTTCCTGGGTTTCCAGGTAGCGCAGCGCATCAGCCGTCTGCACTTGCCCCGTGGTGCAACGCAGGGTGCCCAGGTGTTCCTTGAGGCTGGCAACCGCCACGTTGCTGGCATCCAGCGCCTGGCCCAAGGCAGCGCCACGGGACAGGCTTTCAAGGAACAACGCGCCGCTACCCGCGAACGGGTCCAGCACCTTGGCCCCGGCGATATACGGCGCGAGCCAGTTGAACAGGGTTTCACGCACGCGGTCTGGCGTCGGGCGCAGGCCCACGACATCAGGGAAGCTCAGCTTACGGCTGCCCCACTCTCCGCCGATGATGCGCAGTTGGCCCACACCGTTGTGAACGTTGTGGACAGGTTTTTTGGGACGGGATGGACGGGCCATTAATGCTCCGGAACCCCGAGCGGTTGCTCGGCGGGTTTATCAGTGGGGGGCGGTAGTGGCTTTTGCGCAATCGTCGGGCCGGCGGTCACGATGACCATCTTGTCGGCACTCAAATGTTTGTTCAAAGCAGCTTTGACCTGGTCAACGGTCAGCGCCTGGGATTGTTTCATGAAATCTTCCAGGTAGCTCAGCGGCAGGTTGTAGAAACCCATGGCGCCCAGCTGCCCGACGATATCGGCGTTGCTCGCGGTGGACAGCGGGAAGCTGCCGGCCAGTTCGCGCTTGGCGTCATCGAGTTCTTTCTGTGTCGGGCCGGTCTTGAGGTAGTCGGCGAGTACGTCCTGCACCAATCGCAGCGTGCCGGCGCTCATTTCGGCGCGGGTTTGCAGGTTGATCATGAACGGGCCGCGTACCTGCATCGGCGAGAAGCCGGAGTATACGCCGTAGGTCAGGCCGCGTTTCTCGCGCACTTCGCTCATCAAACGGGTGCCGAAGCCACCGCCGCCGAGAATCTGGTTACCCAGTGACAGCGCGGCGTAATCCGGGTCGGCACGGTCGATACCCAGTTGCGCCAGCAGCAGGGTTGTCTGCTTGGACGGGAACTCGATGTGCGTGGTGCCAGCCTTGGGCTCGACCGGTTGGGCGATTTTCGTCAGCGCCGGGCCTTTTGGCAGGGACGCGGAAACCTTGGCGGTCATGGCTTCGGCTTCGGCACGGGTCAGATCGCCGACTACAGAAATCACTGCGTTGCCGGCGGCGTAGGCCTTGGCGTGGAAGTCCTTCAATTGCGCGAGAGTCACCTTCGGCACGCTCTCGGCGTTGCCTTCGCTCGGATGGGCGTAAGGGTGGTCGCCATAGAGCTGCTTGAACAGCTCGATGCTCGCCAGTTTGCCGGGATTCTGTTTCTGGTATTCAAAGCCGGCCAGCAGCTGGTTCTTGATGCGCGCCAGGGAGTCTGCCGGGAAGGTCGGCTTGCCGATCACGTCGTCAAACAGTGACAGGGCGGCGTCACGCTTGTCGCTGGCGCTCAGGCTGCGCAGGGAAACCAGCGCCATGTCGCGGTAGGCGCCATTGCTGAAATCGGCACCCAGGCCGTCGAAACCGGCGGCAATCTGGCTGACGTCCTTGCCCGGCACGCCTTCGTTGAGCATTGCGTTGGTCAACAGCGCCAGGCCTGGTGTTGCGCCGTCCTGGCTGCTGCCGGCGGCGAACAGGATGCGCATGTCGAACATCGGCAGTTCATGGGCTTCGACGAACAGCACCTTGGCGCCTTCGGCGGTGGTCCAGGTTTGCACGTCGAGCTTGCGGTTGGTCGGCGCCTTGTCGTCCAGCTCGGCCAGGGATTGCAGCTTGTTGGCGGACTTGGCCTGCTCCAGCGCCTGGCTGGCGACGGATTCGCTGGGGCGCAGCAAATACACCGCGCAGGCCGCAGCCAAAGTCACAACGATCAGGCCGGGCAGCACCAGGCGGTTGTTTTTACGTTCACTCATGAGCGGTCTCCTCAGGCAAGACATGGGCGACGCTGAGACGTTCGCGGGTGAAATAGGTGCGTGCAGCTTTCTGGATATCTTCGGCGGTGACGCTTTGCAGCTCGGCCAGCTCGGTGTCCATGAGTTTCCAGGACAGGCCCACCGTCTCCAGGGAACCGATGGCAGTGGCCTGGCTGGTGATCGAGTCGCGCTGGTAAACCACCCCGGCGATGACCTGGGCGCGGATACGCTCCAGTTCTTCAGCGCTCGGTGGTTTGGCCTTCAGCTCATCCAGCAGGCGCCAAAGGCCGGCTTCAGCCTGGGCCACGGTCTTTTTCTTTTGCAGGTTCGGTGTGGCAGTCAGGGTGAACAGGCTGTCACCGCGGGTGTAGGCGTCGTAGCTCGACGAGCCGCCGGACACCAGCTCTTCGCCGCGCTCCAGTTGTGTCGAGATGCGCGCGCTGTAGCCGCCGTCCAGCAGGGCCGAGATCAGGCGCAGGGCGTTGACCGAGCGTTTGTCTTCAGCGGTGGCCAGGCTCGGCACGTTGAAACCAAGGATCACGCTCGGCAGTTTGGTCTGTACATGCAGAGTCAGCAGGCGCTCACCGGGCTCGGCCAGCTCCAGCGGGATTTTCGCCGGGGGGACGTCGCGCTTGGGGATCGGGCCGAAATAGCGCTGGGCCAGGGTTTTGACTTCATCCGGGGTTACGTCGCCCACCACTACCAGGGTGGCGTTGTTCGGCACGTACCAGGATTGGTACCAGTGGCGCAGTTCTTCAACCTTCATGCGGTCCAGGTCGGCCATCCAGCCGATGGTCGGCGTGTGGTAGCCGCTGGCCGGGTAGGCCATGGCCTTGAAGCGCTCATAGGCCTTGGACATCGGGTTGTCGTCGGTGCGCATCCGGCGCTCTTCCTTGATCACCTCGATCTCGCGGCTGAACTCGTCGGCCGGCAGGCGCAGGCTGGCCATGCGGTCGGCTTCCAGCTCGAAGGCGACGCCCAGGCGGTCACGGGCCAGCACCTGGTAGTAGGCGGTGTAGTCGTCGCTGGTGAAAGCGTTTTCTTCGGCGCCCAGGTCACGCAGGATCAACGAAGCCTCGCCGGGGCCGACCTTGGCGCTGCCCTTGAACATCATGTGTTCCAGGGCGTGGGACAAACCGGTCTGGCCCGGGGTTTCATAGCTGGAGCCAACCTTGTACCAGACCTGGGAAACCACCACCGGGGCGCGATGGTCTTCGCGCACGACGACCTTGAGGCCGTTGTCCAGGGTGAATTCGTGGGTGGGTTGTGGGTCGGCAGCCAAAGCTGAAAGGGGCAGACAAACTGTGCTGAGCAGCAGGCCTGCGGCGCGGCGGGCTAGAGCATTCATTCGTTTTTAAACCTGTTGGGCTGCCCGCTTGGTCTTAGCGTCGGCGGGCGAGGAGGTGCTAGGATACTGGTCCGACCTAGGGACGGCCACTATGGCTGTCTTGTTAAGGCTCTATTTAGGCCTTACAAAATGTTGCGCATGAACGAGCTGGCTAAAAAACAGTCTGTTACGCATCGAATTTTATTTACCGGCACGCCCCCTGGCGCGTCGCTACCTTGAGATAGCCGTCTCCATGTTTGGTTCCAACGACGACAAGAAGACCCCAGCTGCGGCTGGCGAGAAAAAAGGCCTGTTCGGATGGCTGCGCAAAAAGCCGCAGGAAACCGTCGTCGAACAGCCGCAGGTTCAAGCTGAACCGATCCCCGAATCCATAGTAGAAGCCGAACCGGTTGCCGAAACACCGGCCCCGGTGGTGTTGCCGATGGCCGAGCCGGTGTTGCAGCCGGTGGTTGAGCCAGAACCTGCGCCAGAGCCAGAGCCAGAGCCAGAGCCAGAGCACAAGCCATGGCTGGTGTTGCCGGTGGCAGAAGAGCCTGTAGCACTGGTTGAAGACGAGCTGGCCGAGCATGTGGCTCCGCCGATTCCGGCCCTCGTGGAGCCTGCGCCCGTTGTGGTCCAGGCGCCGCCAGTGGTTGAGGTGCTTGCACCGGTGGTCGCCAAACCTGTTCCGGTCGCCGTCGCCGCGCCAGCAGTCATCGAAGAGCCTGCTGTTCCTGCCGAAACCGGCAAGACCGGTTTCTTTGCCCGCCTCAAGCAAGGCCTGAGCAAGACCAGCGCCAGCATCGGCGAAGGCATGGCCAGCCTGTTCCTCGGCAAAAAGACCATCGATGACGAGCTGCTGGAGGACATCGAAACCCGCCTGCTGACCGCCGACGTGGGCGTCGAAGCCACCGCCGTGATCATCCAGAGCCTGACCCAGAAGGTCGCGCGCAAGCAGCTGACCGACGCCGATGCGCTCTACAAGTCGCTGCAGGCCGAGCTGGCCAACATGCTCAAGCCGGTGGAAGCGCCGCTGATCATCAATACGCAGAAAAAGCCGTTTGTGATCCTGGTGGTTGGCGTCAACGGCGCCGGCAAGACCACCACCATCGGCAAGCTGGCGAAGAAGCTGCAACTGGAAGGCAAGAAAGTCATGCTCGCCGCCGGTGACACCTTCCGTGCCGCCGCCGTGGAGCAATTGCAGGTCTGGGGCGAGCGCAACAAGATCCCGGTCATCGCCCAGCACACCGGCGCCGATTCGGCTTCGGTGATCTTCGATGCGGTGCAGGCCGCCAAAGCGCGCAACATTGATGTGCTGATCGCCGATACCGCCGGTCGCTTGCACACCAAAGACAACCTGATGGAAGAGCTGAAGAAAGTTCGCCGCGTGATCGGCAAGCTCGATGCCGACGCGCCCCACGAGGTGTTGCTGGTGCTGGACGCCGGTACCGGCCAGAACGCCATCAGCCAGGCCAAACAATTCCACCAGACGGTCCAGCTGACCGGCCTGGCATTGACTAAGCTCGACGGCACGGCCAAGGGCGGTGTGATCTTCGCCCTGGCGAAGCAGTTCGGGTTGCCGATTCGTTACATCGGCGTCGGTGAAGGCATCGACGACCTGCGCACTTTTGAAGCCGAACCCTTTGTACAGGCACTGTTTGCCGAGCGGGAGCGTTCATGATTCGTTTCGAACAGGTCGGTAAACGCTACGCCAACGGGCATGTCGGCTTGCATGAGCTGAGTTTCCGGGTGCGTCGCGGCGAATTCTTGTTTGTGACCGGCCATTCGGGTGCCGGTAAAAGTACCTTGTTGCGCCTGCTGCTGGCCATGGAGCGCCCAACCACCGGCAAACTGCTGCTGGCGGGCCAGGACCTGGCAACCATCAGCAACGCACAGATTCCATTCCTGCGTCGCCAGATCGGCGTGGTGTTCCAGAACCACCAGTTGCTGTTCGATCGCACGGTGTTCAACAACATCGCCTTGCCGTTGCAGATTCTCGGTCTGTCCAAGGCCGAAATCGTCAAGCGCGTGGATTCGGCCCTGGAGCGCGTGGCGCTGTCGGACAAGACCGACCTGTACCCAGGCGACCTGTCCACCGGCCAGCAACAGCGCGTCGGCATCGCCCGCGCCATCGTCCATCGCCCGGCCTTGCTGCTGGCGGACGAACCCACCGGTAATCTCGACCCGCGCCTGGCCGCAGAAATCATGGGCGTGTTCGAAGACATCAACCGCCTGGGCACCAGCGTGCTGATCGCCAGTCACGACCTGGCGCTGATCGCCCGCATGCGCCACCGCATGCTGACCCTGCAACGCGGCCGCCTGATCGGTGACGGGGAGGCTGGGGTATGAGTGCAACACGCAGCCCGAAGGTTTCCGAGCGCGTCGCGCCAAAGGCGGCCGACCCGCAGCCACAGAAGAAAAAACGCGACGAAGACGATGGCCCGGATTTCGGCACCCTGGTGCATGCCTGGATCGAAAGCCACCGTGCCAGCCTGGTAGACAGCCTGCGCCGCCTCGGCAAGCAGCCGATCGGCAGCTTTTTTACCTGCCTGGTCATGGCCGTGGCCTTGAGCCTGCCCATGGGCTTGTCATTGCTGCTGAACAATGTCGAGCGCCTTGGCGGTTCGTGGCAGCGGGCGGCGCAGATTTCCCTGTACCTGAACCTGGATGCCAGCGCCCAGGACGGTGAGTCCCTGCGCGACCAGATCAAGGGCATTCCGGGTGTGGCCGAGGCTGAGTACATCAGCCGCGATCAAGCCCTGGAAGAGTTCCAGCAACAGTCCGGCCTGGGCGAGGCGCTCAAGGAGTTGCCGCAAAACCCGCTGCCTGGCGTGGTGCTGGTCACCCCGAACGAGGTCGACAAGACCACCCTGGAAGCCCTGCGACAAAAACTCGCAGAGCTGCCGAAGGTCCAACAGGCACAACTTGATCTAGTCTGGGTAGAGCGGTTGGCCGCGATTCTCAAGCTGGGCGACCGGTTTGTGTTCGGCCTGACGGTGTTGCTGGTGTCTGCATTACTTTTGGTGATAGGCAATACCATTCGTCTTCATATTGAAAACCGCCGCACCGAGATAGAAGTGATTAAACTCGTCGGCGGCACGGACAGCTATGTGCGTCGGCCTTTCCTGTACATGGGCGCGCTTTATGGCTTCGGTGCGGGAATTTTGTCCTGGGGCGTACTGGCTTTTGGCCTGAACTGGCTGAACGATGCGGTGGTGGGGCTTGCCGGTTTGTACGGCAGCGATTTTGCCCTGGCCGGCGTGCCGGCAGCCGATGGTCTGTCATTGTTGCTTGGGGCAGTGCTCTTGGGGTATATCGGTGCTTGGATTGCGGTCGCACGGCATTTACGTGAGCTGGCACCGAAGTAGTTAATGTCAGGGTAATGTGGTTTCGTTTGTATTGACCGTATCAGTGGTTTAGGGAACTTGTCCTACGGTTCCCGGTCAATTTTCGCAGTGCTGAACTGCACGAGTTATGTGAGTCGGAGGTTTTTTCGTATGACCACTTCTTTGCAACCTGCTTATGCTCTGGTCCCGGGTGCGAACCTGGAGGCCTATGTGCACACGGTCAACAGCATTCCATTGCTGACGCCCGAGCAGGAGCGTGAACTGGCCGAGAGTCTCTACTATGAGCAGGATTTGGGGGCGGCTCGGCAGATGGTGCTCGCCCACCTGCGTTTTGTCGTACATATCGCCCGTAGCTATAGCGGCTACGGCCTGGCCCAGGCTGACCTGATTCAGGAAGGCAACGTTGGCCTGATGAAAGCTGTGAAGCGCTTCAACCCGGAAATGGGTGTGCGCCTGGTGTCGTTTGCTGTGCACTGGATCAAGGCGGAAATTCACGAATTCATCCTGCGCAACTGGCGCATCGTGAAAGTCGCGACCACCAAGGCCCAGCGCAAACTGTTCTTCAACCTGCGTAGCCAGAAGAAACGCCTGGCGTGGCTGAACAACGAAGAAGTGCATCGCGTGGCCGAAAGCCTCGGCGTAGAGCCACGTGAAGTGCGCGAGATGGAAAGTCGCCTGACCGGCCATGACATGGCCTTCGACCCGGCCGCCGAAGCGGACGACGACAGCGCCTTCCAATCGCCGGCCAACTACCTGGAAGACCACCGGTACGACCCGGCGCGTCAGCTGGAAGATGCCGACTGGAGCGACAACTCCAATCACAACCTGCACGAAGCGCTGGAAGTGCTGGACGACCGCAGCCGTGACATTCTCTACCAGCGCTGGTTGGCAGAAGAAAAAGCCACGCTGCACGACCTGGCGCAGAAGTACAACGTGTCGGCCGAGCGGATTCGTCAGCTCGAGAAGAGTGCGATGAACAAGCTGAAACTGTCGATCGCCGCCTGACACAGGTAGCTAGGACAACGCGATCGAAATGTGGGAGCGGGCTTGCTCGCGAAAGCGGTGGATCAGTCACCTAAGGTATTGACTGGCACACCGCTTTCGCGAGCAAGCCCGCTCCCACATTTGTTTTGTGGGGTGTCAGTCAGCCCAGGGCGCCTTGCGCGAGTTGTTCAGCTCATTCAAATAGCTGTCGCCACCCAACTGACTCATCTGCTGCCGAATCCACGCCGCCCGTCGCGCGACATACGACGTTGGATGGCTGGCACTCCACACCCGCGGATTAGGCAGCACCGCCGCCAGGTAGCTGGCCTGCTGGCGGGTCAGCGCCTTGGCGCTCACGCCAAAGTGATGCCGCGCCGCCGCTTCGGCGCCGAACACGCCTTCATCCCACTCCACGCTGTTGAGGTACACCTCAAGAATTCGCTGCTTGGGCCAGAGAATCTCGATCAGCCCGGTAAACCAGGCTTCCAGGCCTTTGCGGAAATAGCTGCGGCCGGTCCACAAAAACAGATTCTTCGACACCTGCTGGCTCAAGGTGCTGGCGCCGCGAATCGAACCGCCGCGCTCGTTATGCAGCAACGCCGCCTGGATCGCGTCGAAATCAAAACCCCAATGTTGCGGGAAGCGCTGGTCTTCGCCCGCCATCACCGCCACTTTCAGTTCGTCGGAGATCTGATCCCACGGCACCCACGTGCGCTGTACGTCAATCGGCTCGCCGTCGACCCAGGACTCGACCTTGCGCTCAACCATCAGCGCAGTGCCCGGTGGTGGCACGAAACGGAACAGCAGCACCAGCAGCACGCTGCCGATGGCAAACCACTTGAGGGCTTTGAGAAAACGCTTGAAGAGGAGACGCAGCATAGAGATGGCTTGGCCGAACCCGTTGAGCGGGCCATTATACAGACCCTGCCCCCTGAGTCTGACTGGAGTTCCTCATGTTGCGTGGCTTTCTGATGCTGGCTGCCTTTTTCGGTTTCACCGGCGTCGCCCTGGGCGCGTTTGCCGCCCACGGCCTGAAAAACCGCCTGAGCGCCGAGTACCTGGCGATTTTCCACACCGGCGTGACCTACCAGTTGGTGCACACCCTGGCGCTGTTCGGCGTGGCACTGTTGGCGGCGCACATTCCGGGCAGGCTGGTGACGTGGGCGGGGGTGTCCTTTGCCGTGGGCATCCTGCTGTTCTCCGGCAGCCTGTATGTGCTGACCATGACCGGCATCAGCAAGCTCGGCATCATCACCCCGTTTGGTGGCCTGGCGTTCCTGCTGGGCTGGTTCTTCCTCGGTTTGGCGGCGTGGCGTCTACAGGCTGCCTGACCAAGGGGCTTGGGCCAGCAACGCCAATCACGCTAGAATGCTGGCCCCTAAAAACGATGGCGGCCCGTGGCATGCGCATTCAGTTGAACGGCGAACCCTTTGAACTGCCCGACGGTGAAACCGTTGCGGCCCTGCTGACCCGTCTGGACTTGACCGGACGCCGCGTCGCAGTGGAGCTCAACCAGGATATCGTCCCGCGTAGCCAGCACGTCGAGACCGCGCTCACCGAGGGTGACCAGGTCGAAGTGGTCCACGCCATCGGCGGCGGCTAGCCGTCCGGCGCTCCAGGGCGCCAACCCGCATTCTGCAGAACCTCACCCCAACTCGAGGATTTCCCATGAGCATCGTTCGTAGCGACAAGCCTTTCGTCCTGGCCGGTCGTACCTTCCAGTCGCGTCTGCTGGTCGGCACCGGCAAGTACCGCGACATGGAAGAAACCCGCCTGGCCATCGAAGCCTCGGGCGCCGAGATCGTTACTTTCGCCGTGCGCCGCACCAACCTCGGCCAGATCGAGGGCGAGCCGAACCTGCTCGAAGTGCTGTCGCCGGATCGCTACACCTTCCTGCCGAACACCGCCGGTTGCTACGACGCCATCGAATCAGTGCGC
>NZ_JBIUVK010000051.1:0-9213 GCF_044742865.1 Pseudomonas sp. NPDC087814
CGAGTCCAGAGCAACGTGAACTACGACACCGACGTTGATAGTCAGGTCACCAGCAACGTTGTAGAACTGTTCCAGCGGGATCAGAGCTTCAGACTTCAGACCAGCGTGAACGGTTACCCAGCGAGCTTGGTAATCGATATCAACGATAACACCGGTGATGATGGAGCCTGCCTGAAGGTTCAGGGTTTTTAGGCTTTCTTCAAAGAGTTCCGCAAAGCTTTCGCTCATTTTAATTCCTGTTGATAAGGGCGAAGAATACGCCCATCTCCACACCCCAGACGGTGTGGGTCAGTTTCAATTAAAAGAAGCACCACAGGACTATGACTGGTCCCCTGCGGCCTTCTTGGTCACCCGGCGATATCGCGAATGGCGATCTCACTCAAGATGCGTTCCAGCACCTGCTCGATGGACAACTCCGTGGAATCCAGCTGTATGGCGTCAGCCGCCGGCTTGAGCGGGGCTACCGCACGCTGGGTATCACGCTCATCGCGTGCACGGATCTCATCTAGCAGACTCGACAGACTAACACCATCGACTTTGCCCTTCAACTGCAAGTAACGGCGACGGGCCCGCTCCTCGGCGCTGGCCGTGAGGAAAATCTTCAGCGGCGCCTCGGGGAAGACCACCGTGCCCATGTCGCGGCCATCGGCCACCAGACCCGGCGGTTCCTGGAAAGCCCGCTGGCGCTGCAGCAAAGCATCGCGCACCGCCGGCAATGCGGCGACCTGGGAAGCCCAGGAGCCGACCTGCTCGTTGCGCAGGTCGTCGGTCACATCGTCCCCTTCCAGGATGATGCGCTGGGGATGACCTTCGGTCGCCCCGACGAACTGCACGTCAAGATGCGCAGCCAGCAGCTTCAGCGATTCTTCGTTGGTCAGGTCGACGCCATGGTTGCGGGCGGCAAAGGCCAGCAAGCGGTACAGCGCCCCGGAATCCAGCAGGCACCAGCCCAGGCGCTTGGCCAGGATGCCGGCGATCGTGCCCTTGCCCGAGCCACTTGGCCCGTCGATGGTAATCACCGGTGCTTTGATATTCACAATTGAGCCTCTTGGGCAACACGGATGCCGACTTGGGCACACAGTGTAAGAAAATTCGGAAAAGACGTAGCCACGTTGGCGCAGTCATGGATACGAATCGGCGCAGCCGCTCGCAGGGAAGCCACGCTGAAGGCCATGGCAATCCGGTGATCGCCATGGGCGTGGACCTCACCACCGCCGATCACGCCACCATCGATAATAATCCCATCAGGTGTCGGTTCACACTTCACGCCCAGCGCAAGCAGACCGTCGGCCATGACCTGGATCCGGTCGGACTCCTTGACCCGCAGCTCCTCTGCCCCACGCAATACCGTCCGGCCTTCGGCGCACGCCGCAGCCACGAACAACACCGGGAACTCATCGATAGCCAGCGGGACCAGGGCTTCAGGAATCTCGATCCCCTTCAACGGCGCCGCACGAACACGCAAATCAGCGACCGGCTCACCACCCACTTCCCGTTGGTTTTCCAGGGTGATGTCCGCGCCCATCAGTCGCAGGATATCGATCACGCCGGTACGGGTCGGATTGATACCCACATGTTCAAGCAACAGCTCGGAGCCTTCGGCGATTGAAGCCGCCACCAGAAAGAACGCCGAGGAGGAAATATCCCCAGGCACCTCAATATGGGTTGCGGTCAGCGCGTGACCGGACTCGACCGCAGCCGTAGCGCCCGCCACTTCCACCGGATACCCAAAACCACGCAACATCCGCTCGGTATGGTCGCGGGTCGGTGCCGGCTCGGTAATCGAGGTTTTACCCTCGGCATACAACCCGGCCAACAACAGGCAGGACTTGACCTGAGCGCTGGCCATCGGCAATGCGTAGGTCAGCCCCTTGAGTGCCTGGCCGCCACGAATGGTCAGCGGCGGGCGCCCTTCCGGCCCGGTCTCGATCACCGCGCCCATTGCGCGCAATGGCTTGGCCACGCGATTCATCGGGCGCTTGGACAGCGAGGCGTCCCCCGTCAACACACTGTCGAAGCGCTGGGCCGCCAGCAAACCGGACAACAACCGCATGGAGGTGCCGGAGTTACCCAGATAGATCGGACCTGGCGCCGGCTTCAAGCCATGCAGGCCAACCCCGTGGATGGTGACGCGCCCATGGTGCGGGCCTTCAATCACCACGCCCATGTCGCGGAACGCCTGCAAGGTCGCCAGGGCGTCCTCACCCTCCAGAAAACCTTCGACTTCAGTGACACCGTCCGCCAGAGAACCGAGCATGATCGAGCGATGGGAAATCGATTTATCCCCAGGCACGCGGATCTGCCCGCTCAAGCGGCCACCGGGACTGGCGAGAAACACCAGGTCATCCGCGTTTACTGCAGCATCTATATAGGCCCGACGCGCCAGAATCTTGCTGAAATGCTCCCGTGCCACCCGCGCACGGGTGAACACGCCCAACAACTGGTGCCCGTCGCCAGCATCGACCGCGTCGCGCAAGGCGTCGAGGTCGCTGCGGAACGTGTCCAGGGTGCGCAACACCGCATCGCGGTTGGCAAGGAAGATGTCGTGCCACATCACCGGGTCGCTACCGGCGATCCGGGTAAAGTCGCGGAAACCACCGGCGGCGTAACGGAAAATCTCAAGGTTCTCGTTGCGCTTGGCCAACGAGTCCACCAGGCCAAACGCCAGCAAATGCGGCAGATGGCTGGTCGCCGCCAACACTTCATCGTGGCGCTCGACCTGCATATGCTCGACATCCGCCCCCAGCTCGCGCCAAAGCCGATCCACCACGGCCAATGCCGCAGAATCGGTTTCATCCAGCGGCGTCAGAATCACTTTATGACGACGGAACAGCTGCGCATTGGATGCCTCAACGCCGCTCTGCTCGGACCCGGCAATCGGATGCCCAGGCACAAACCGCGCAGGCATGCCACCAAAGGCCAACCGCGCCGCACGCACCACATTGCCCTTGGCACTGCCGACGTCGGTCAGGATCGCCTGACCCAGATCCATGCCGGCCAACAGCGCCAGCAACTTCTCCATGGCCAGGATCGGCACCGCCAGCTGAATGACATCCGCACCCTGACAGGCAACGGCGAGGTCCGCCTCACAGCGGTCCACCACGCCCAACTCCACCGCCAGCTTGCGCGACTGCGGGTCCAGGTCCACACCGACCACTTCGCCACACAGGCCGCTTTCCCGCAGGCCCTTGGCGAAGGAGCCGCCGATCAATCCCAGACCGACCACCACCAGGCGACCGATCATAGGCACAGCAGGTTGCAATGCAGTGACATCAACCACGAGCCAGAACCTTGGCCAGCGCCTCGAGGAAGCGGCTGTTTTCAGCAGGCAGACCGATGGTGATGCGCAGGTGGTTCGGCATGCCGTAATTGGCCACCGGACGCACGATCACGCCTTCACGCAACAGGCCCTGAAACACGGGAGCGGCCACTTGACCCAGGTCGACACAAATGAAGTTGCCCTTGGAGGGAATCCAGCCCAGGCCCAGCTCACGGAAGCCATCCTGCAACTGCAGCATGCCGCTTTCGTTGAGGCGACGACCTTCTTCCAGGTACTCAGCGTCCTGCACCGCGGCGCAAGCCGCCGCCAGCGCGAGGCTGTTGACGTTGAACGGCTGGCGAACGCGGTTCAGCACATCGGCTACCACCGGGGTGGACAGGCCATAGCCAACCCGCAGCGACGCCAGGCCATAAGCCTTGGAGAACGTGCGCGAGACCAGCAGGTTCGGATAAGCCGCGAGGAAATCCAGGCCGTCCGGCAGGTCACTGCCTTCGGCGTACTCGATGTACGCCTCGTCCAGCACCACCAGTACATGCTCCGGCACGTCCTGCAGGAAGTTATCCAGCACCTCGGCGCTGAACCAGGTGCCGGTCGGGTTGTTCGGGTTGGCGATAAACACAACACGAGTATTGTCATCGATGGCCGCCAGCATGGCTGGCAGGTCATGACCCCAGTCTTTCGCAGGAATCACACGCGCCTCGGCGCCAACGGCCTGAGTGACGATCGGATAGACCGCAAACGCGTGCTCGCTGAACACCGCGTTCAGGCCCGGCGCCAGATAGGCGCGGCCGACCAGCTCCAGAATATCGTTGGAGCCGTTACCCAGGGTCACCTGGTTGATATCAACGCGGCAGTTTTTCGCCAGCAGGGACTTGAGTTCAAAGCCGTTACCATCGGGATAACGGGTCAGTTCGGCCAGCGCCTCACGAATCGCAGCCAGTACCTTGGGGCTTGGGCCCATCGGGTTTTCGTTACTGGCCAGCTTTACGATCTTCGACGGATCCAGATTCAACTCGCGCGCCAACTCGTCCACAGGCTTGCCCGGAACGTAAGGCGACAGTTGTTGCACGCCCGGCTGCGCCAGGGCGAGGAAGTTGCCACTCATGTTAAAGCCTCACAAAACCGCTTTCGGGTAAGAGCCCAGCACCTTGAGTGCCACGGCTTCCTGACTGATTTTCTCGAGCACACCCTTGACCAGAGGGTCGCGGTGATGGCCGACGAAGTCGATAAAGAACACATAAGTCCATTTACCGCTGCGCGAAGGACGAGTCTCGATTCGCGTCAGGTCAATCCCGTTGTCGTGGAACGGCACCAGCAGCTCATGCAGCGCGCCGGGCTTGTTGCTCATGGAGACGATGATCGACGTCTTGTCGTCGCCGGTCGGCGGCACTTCCTGGCTGCCGATCATCAGGAAGCGCGTGGAGTTATCCGGGCGATCCTCAATTTTCTCGGCCAGGCGCGTCAGCCCATACAGGCCGGCAGCCATGTCGCCGGCAATCGCCGCCGAGTTCCACTCACCCTTGACCCGCTTCGCCGCTTCGGCGTTGCTGGACACCGCCACGCGCTCCACATTCGGGTAGTGCGCGTCCAGCCACTTGCGGCACTGGGCCAGGGACTGGGCGTGGGAGTAGATGCGGCTGATGCTGTCGGTCTTGGTGTTTTCGCCCACCAGCAAGTGGTGGTGAATACGCAGCTCGACTTCGCCGCAGATCACCATGTCGTGCTCAAGGAAGCTGTCGAGGGTGTGGTTGACGGCACCTTCGGTGGAGTTTTCCACCGGCACCACGCCAAAATTCACCGCCCCGGCGGCCACTTCACGGAACACTTCGTCGATCGCAGCCATCGGCTTGCTGATCACCGCGTGACCGAAGTGCTTCATGGCCGCGGCTTGAGTGAAGGTGCCTTCCGGGCCCAGGTAAGCCACTTTCAGCGGCTGCTCCAGTGCCAGGCACGAAGACATGATTTCACGGAACAACCGCGCCATCTCTTCGTTGCCCAACGGGCCCTTGTTGCGTTCCATTACGCGCTTGAGTACCTGGGCTTCACGCTCCGGACGGTAGAACACCGGCACTTCGCCTTCAGCCAGGGAAGCCATCTTCACCCGTGCAACTTCCTGGGCGCACCGCGCGCGCTCACTGATCAGCTCCAGGACTTTCTCGTCCAGGCTGTCAATGCGTACGCGCAGGGCCTTGAGTTCTTGCTCAGACATTAGCCGTGTTCCTTTTCGAACTCTGCCATGTAAGCCACCAGCGCCTTGACGGCGTGGATATCGACAGCGTTATAGATGGAGGCGCGCATGCCACCTACCGAACGGTGGCCCTTGAGGTTCAACAGGCCGCGCTCGTCGGCGCCGGCGAGGAAAGGCTTGTCCAGGCGATCATCCGCCAGGCGGAACGGCACGTTCATCCACGAACGGTCGGTCAGGTTGATCGGGTTGCTGTACAGGCCGCTGGCGTCGATGAAGTCGTACAGGGTACGTTTCTTCTCTTCGTTGAGCTTGCCCATGGCAGCCACGCCGCCCTGCTCTTTCAGCCATTCGAACACCAGGCCCGACAGGTACCAGGCGAAGGCCGGCGGGGTGTTGTACATCGAGCCGTTATCGGCCGCGACCTTGTAGTTGAGCATGGTCGGGCACAGCGAACGCGCACGACCCAACAGGTCTTCACGGACGATGTTGACCAGGATGCCGCTCGGGCCGATGTTCTTCTGTGCACCGGCGTAGATCATGCCGTACTTGGACACATCGATCGGGCGCGAGAGGATGTCCGAGGACATGTCGCAGACCAGCGGGACATCACCCACTTCCGGCACCCAGTCGAACTCCAGGCCGCCGATGGTTTCGTTTGCCACGTAGTGAACATAGGCCGCGTCTTTCGACAGCTTCCACTCGTTCTGACCGGGGATCGCGAAGTAGTCGTAGGGCTTGGCCGTGCCTGCCACATTGACGTGACCGTAACGGGAGGCCTCTTCAATGGCCTTCTGCCCCCAGATACCGGTGTCGATATAGTCCGCAGTGCCATCTTCCGGCAGCAGGTTCAGCGGGATCTGGGCGAACTGCTGGCTCGCACCACCCTGCAGGAACAGCACTTTGTAATCGGACGGGATGTCCAGCAAGTCGCGCATATCCTGCTCGGCCTTGGTGGCAATGGACACGAACTCATCGCTGCGATGGCTCATTTCCATCACGGAGAGGCCTTTTCCATGCCAGTCGAGGAGTTCACCCTGCGCGCGCTGCAGGACTGCTTCAGGAAGCGCCGCGGGACCGGCACAGAAGTTATAGGCTCTCTTGCTCACATCCAATCTCTCTGATCTGGTGGGACTGCAATCAACATCCCGCAACGCGGAACCCTGTAGGAGCTGGCTTGCCAGCGATGCAAACGACTCGGTGCCTCACTTGAATCGAGTTGATGCCATCGCCGGCAAGCCGGCTCCTACAAGAGCGGCGCGGCGTCGTATTTCAAACGGGACAAACAACAAGGGGGCGAATCTTCATCCGCCCCCTGTGTGTCCGCTTATTCCTGCGGTTCTTCTTCGTCTGCGGCAGCGTCGAGTGTTGGCTCGTCGACGCCGTCATCGGCATCGCCGATCACTTGCCCCTCGAGTGCAATCCCCTCTTCACCTTCCAGCTCCTCGCCTTCGACTTCCGATGGCTCCTGGACACGCTCCAGGCCTACCAACGTTTCGTCGCTGGCCAGCTTGATCAAGGTCACGCCCTGGGTGTTACGCCCCAGGCTCGACACTTCATCAACCCGGGTACGTACCAGAGTGCCCTGGTCGGAAATCAGCATGATTTCCTCACCATCCAGCACCTGGACCGCGCCGACCAGGCGGCCGTTGCGATCGTTGCTGACCATGGCGATAACGCCCTGGCCGCCACGCTTGTACTCGGGGAACTCGCTGATGGCCGTACGCTTGCCGTAGCCGCGGGCCGATGCCGTGAGGATCTCGCTGCCTTCTTCCGGGATCAGCATCGAAATCAGCTTCTGCCCTTCCGGCAGGCGCATGCCGCGCACACCGCGGGCGGTACGGCCCATGGCACGAACGTCGGACTCCTTGAAGCGCGTAACCTTGCCGCCGTCGGAGAACAGCATGACTTCACGCTCGCCGTCAGTGATGGCCGCGCTGATCAATACGTCGCCTTCGTCCAGTTCGAGGGCGATCAGGCCCACGCTGCGTTGACGGCTGAAGGATTCCAGCGGGGTCTTCTTCACGGTGCCTTTCGCAGTGGCCATGAAGATGAAGTGACCTTCGGTGTACTCGTCTACCGGCAGCATGGTGGTGATGTATTCATCACTGTCCAGCGGCAGCAGGTTGACCAGCGGACGACCACGGGCAGCGCGGGACGCTTCCGGGATTTCGTAGGTTTTCAGCCAGTACACCTTGCCCTTGCTGGAGAACAGCAGCAGCGTGGTGTGGCTGTTGGCAACCAGCAGGTGAGCGATGTAGTCCTCATCCTTGACGCCGGTAGCCGATTTGCCTTTACCGCCACGACGCTGGGCCTGGTACGCAGCCAACGGCTGGGTCTTGGCATAGCCACCGTGGGAAATGGTCACGACGCGATCTTCTTCCGGGATCATGTCACCCAGGGTCAGGTCGAGACGGGCGTCGAGAATCTCGGTGCGGCGCACATCGCCGTATTCGGCGCGGATCACTTCCAGTTCTTCGCGGATCACTTCCATCAGGCGCACGGCGCTGTTGAGGATGCGGATCAGCTCGCCGATCTGGTTGAGGATCTCCTGGTACTCGGCCAGCAGTTTCTCGTGTTCCAGGCCGGTCAGACGGTGCAGACGCAGTTCCAGAATGGCCTGGGCCTGTTCCGGGGACAGGAAATACTTGCCGTCGCGCAGGCCGTATTGTGGGTCCAGGGTCTCCGGACGGCACGAATCGGCACCGGCACGTTCCACCATCGCCACTACGGCGCTGGATTCCCACGGCATCTTGATCAGCGCTTCCTTGGCTTCCGACGGCGTCGGCGAAGCCTTGATCAGGGCGATGACCGGGTCGATGTTCGACAGCGCAACAGCCTGGCCTTCCAGGATGTGGCCGCGTTCACGGGCCTTGCGCAGTTCGAATACGGTACGGCGGGTTACCACTTCGCGGCGGTGACGCACGAAGGCTTCCAGCAGATCCTTGAGGTTCAGGATGCGCGGGCGGCCGTCGATCAGCGCTACCACGTTGATACCGAATACACTTTGCAGCTGGGTCTGGGCGTAGAGGTTGTTGAGGATCACCTCAGGCACTTCGCCACGACGCAGCTCGATCACCACGCGCATACCGTCCTTGTCAGACTCGTCGCGCAGCTCGGTGATGCCTTCCAGCTTCTTCTCTTTAACCAGCTCGGCGATCTTCTCGATCAGACGCGCCTTGTTCAACTGGTAAGGGAGTTCGGTGATGACGATCTGCTGGCGGCCACCGACTTTGTCGATGTCTTCGATGATCGAGCGGGCACGCATGTAAATGCGGCCGCGACCGGTACGGTAGGCTTCGATGATGCCGGCGCGACCGTTGATGATCGCGGCGGTCGGGAAGTCCGGACCCGGGATGTACTGCATCAGCTCATCGACGGTCAGCTCGGGGTTGTCGATGAGGGCCAGGCAACCGTCGATGACTTCACCGAGGTTGTGTGGCGGGATGTTGGTGGCCATGCCCACGGCGATACCGCTGGAGCCGTTGACCAACAGGTTGGGAATACGGGTCGGCATGACCGCCGGGATCATTTCGGTGCCGTCGTAGTTCGGCACCCAGTCCACGGTTTCCTTGTGCAGGTCAGCCAGCAGCTCGTGCGCCAGCTTGGTCATGCGCACTTCGGTGTATCGCATGGCCGCAGCGTTGTCGCCGTCGACCGAACCGAAGTTGCCCTGGCCGTCTACCCGCAGGTCGCGCCGGGACATCGGCTGGGGCGTCCGAACGGTGGTGTCGTTCAGCGCAGTGGC
>NZ_JBIUVK010000051.1:9223-42796 GCF_044742865.1 Pseudomonas sp. NPDC087814
CGACCGACAATTACGCTCATCGCGTAGTCGAGGTAGGACTGTTTCAGCTCGTCTTCGATATTGACCGGGAGGATTTCTTTGGCCAGTTCGCCCATGAGAAGCCTGATTCCTTTTTCGGGTGAAACCTCGTCACATCCTATGGGACGAACGAAGCTCGCCGCTGCTGGCATGATGCCTGGCAACGACTTACGACAAATCAACGAGTTATGACACGGATCTGCGCATTAAAGGTTACCCCTTGGGGTGACCCTGGAAACCGCCGGATGTTATCACAATCGCCGCCACGCACCTATCCCCCTGATGCGCATGGAGCATAGTAAGTTGACGGATGACAGGCTTGACGGCGACGAGAGGGCCTTAGAGCTGGATCCAAGGGGATTTTTGCGGGCAAATTGCCTCAATGCAGGCGTTTACGACACATCAGTTGCGCCAACTTCGCCGTGTCGGGGCGTTCGACGATGCCCTTTTCAGTGACGATCACATCAATCAGGTCCGCCGGCGTCACGTCGAACACCGGGTTGAAGGCGTCTACATCAGCGGCTACGCGGGTGCCGCCGACTTCCAGCAGTTCACGGGCGTCGCGCTCTTCAAGCGGCACGTCATCACCGCTGGCCGCCATCAGGTCGATGGTTGAGCTGGGCGCCACCACCATGAAACGCACGCCGTGATGCATGGCGCACACCGCCAGCTGATAGGTGCCGATCTTGCTGACCACGTCACCGTTGGCCGCAATGCAGTCGGCACCGACGATCACCCAGGTCACGCCCTTGGTCTTGAGAATATGCGCGCCAGCCGAATCGGCATTCACGGTGACCGGAATGCCTTCATTGGCCAATTCCCAGGCCGTCAGCCGCGAGCCTTGCAGCCAGGGCCGGGTTTCGTTGGCGTAGACCCGTTCCACCATGCCTTCCAGGAACGCACCGCGAATCACCCCGAGCGCGGTACCGACGCCGCCGGTAGCCAGCGCACCCGCATTGCCATGGGTCAGGATCGCCTGGACATTGCCCTGGTGCTTGCGGATCAGCTCTACACCCAGCTGCGCCATGGTCAGGTTGGCTTCACGATCACTTTGGTGAATCGCCACCGCCTCGGCCTCCAGCACCTTCAACGGATCGGCGTGTTTCTTGAGGCGATCGAGGCAATCGCGCATGCGCTTCATGGCCCAGAAAAGATTCGACGCGGTCGGGCGGGTATCCGCCAGCAGCGCGTAGTCCTCTTCCCAGGCGGCCTGCCAGTCATCGCCCTCGGCGATGTGGGCACGAGCGGCCAGCACCAGGCCATACGCCGCACTGATGCCAATGGCCGGCGCACCGCGCACCACCATTGTGCGAATGGCCTCGGCCACCTCGGCAGCACTGGCGCAGGCGACCCAGGTTTCTGCAGACGGCAAAATACGCTGATCGAGCAGGTACAGTGCGCCATCACGCCAGTCGATGGCCTTCACTTTCTCCGCAGCCAACAGTCGATCGCGCATCCCTCACCCCGCACTCATGAACAAAAGCCGCCGATTATAGCGATCCGCCAGCCAGGACGCTCGGGTATACTTCGCCGTTCTTTATAGATGCCTGGGAAACTGCCCTCGATGACACCGACTGCCGCCCCGCTCGACTTATTGCTGCTGCCCACCTGGCTGGTACCTGTCGAGCCTGCCGGCGTAGTGCTCAAGGAGCACGCCCTGGGCATTCGTGACGGGTGCATTGCGTTTATCGGCCCACGCGCCGCGGCCTTGAAGCTCGCAGCGAGCGAAGTGCGTGAACTGCCGGGCATGCTGCTCAGCCCCGGCCTGATCAACGCCCACGGCCACGCGGCCATGACGCTGTTTCGCGGCCTGGCCGACGACCTGCCGCTGATGACCTGGCTGGAAAACCACATCTGGCCCGCCGAGGCCAAGTGGGTCGACGAAGCCTTCGTCCGCGACGGCACTGACCTGGCCATCGCCGAGCAGATCAAGGGCGGCATCACTTGTTTCTCGGACATGTACTTCTTCCCGAAAGTCGCCAGCGAACGGGTGCACAACAGCGGCATGCGTGCGCAAATCGCCATCCCGATCCTGGATTTCCCGATTCCCGGCGCTGCTGACGCCGACGAGGCGATTCGCCAGGGCGTCGAGCTGTTCGGCGACCTCAAGCATCACCCTCGGATCAAAATCACCTTCGGCCCGCACGCGCCGTACACCGTCTGCGATGAAAACCTGGAAAAAATCCGGGTGATCGCCGAGGAACTGGACGCCTCGATCCACATGCACGTGCATGAAACCGCCTTCGAAGTACAGCAGTCCGTTGAACAGCGTGGTGAACGCCCGCTGGCACGGCTTGGCCGCCTGGGTTTGCTGGGGCCGCGCTTCCAGGCCGTTCACATGACCCAAATCAGCGATGACGACCTGACTTTGCTGGTAGAAAGTAACACCAGCGTGATCCATTGCCCGGAATCCAACCTGAAACTGGCCAGCGGCTTCTGCCCGGTGGAACGCCTGTGGCAAGCCGGCGTCAATGTGGCAGTAGGCACCGACGGCGCGGCCAGCAACAATGACCTCGACCTGCTGGGCGAGACCCGCACCGCCGCGCTGCTGGCCAAGGCCGTCGCCGGCTCGGCCACCGCCCTGGATGCCCACCGCGCCCTGCGCATGGCCACCCTCAACGGCGCCCGGGCCATGGGCCTGGAAAGTCAAATCGGCTCGCTGGAAGTCGGCAAGGCCGCTGACATCGTGGCCTTCGACCTGTCGGGCCTGGCGCAACAACCGATCTACGATCCGGTCTCACAGCTTATATATGCCACCGGACGCGATTGTGTGAAACACCTTTGGGTCGGCGGCAAGCAATTGCTCGACGACCGGCAACTGACCCGCCTGGATGAACAACAGTTGTGCGCCACGGCCATCGCCTGGGGCCAGCGCATCAGCGGACACAGCGAATAACACCCGCCCTGGCAACGCATGCCAGGGCCGGCAAAACGTTTTATCAGATTTAGAGGATTCCCCATGAGCAACGTCGACCACGCTGAAATCGCCAAATTCGAAGCCCTCGCCCATCGCTGGTGGGACCGCGAAAGCGAGTTCAAACCCCTGCACGACATCAACCCGCTGCGGGTCAACTGGATTGACGAGCGCGTCAACCTGGCCGGCAAGAAGGTACTGGATGTGGGTTGCGGCGGCGGGATCCTCAGTGAATCCATGGCTCAGCGCGGCGCCACCGTGATGGGTATCGACATGGGCGAAGCGCCATTGGCCGTGGCCCAGTTGCACCAACTGGAGTCCGGCGTGAACGTCGAATACCGGCAGATCACCGCCGAAGAGCTGGCCGAAGAGATGCCCGGGCAGTTCGACGTGGTCACTTGCCTGGAAATGCTCGAACACGTGCCGGACCCGTCCTCGGTGATCCGCGCCTGCTTCCGCATGGTCAAGCCCGGTGGCCAGGTATTCTTCTCCACCATCAACCGCAATCCGAAGGCGTACCTGTTCGCGATCATCGGTGCCGAATACATCATGAAGCTGCTACCCCGCGGCACCCATGACTTCAAGAAATTCATCCGCCCTTCCGAGCTGGGCGCCTGGAGCCGTCAGGCCGGGCTGACCGTCAAGGACATCATCGGCTTGACCTACAACCCGCTGACCAAGCACTACAAGCTGGCCAGCGACGTTGACGTCAACTACATGATCCAGACCCTGCGCGAGGAGTAAGCCTGTGAAGTTGCGAGCGGTTCTTTTCGACATGGACGGTACCCTGCTGGACACCGCGCCAGACTTTATCGCCATCTGCCAGGCCATGCGCGCTGACCGCGGCCTGGCACCGATCAACGACCAGCACATCCGCGATGAAATCTCCGGCGGCGCCCGGGCGATGGTCGCCGTGACCTTTTCCATGGACCCCGAGTCCCCGGGCTTTGAAGAGCTGCGCCAGGAATTCCTCGAGCGTTACCTCAAGGGCTGCGCGATCCACAGCAAGCTGTTCGAGGGCATGGAGGAGCTGCTGGTGGATATCGAGAAATCCAGGCTGATCTGGGGCGTGGTCACCAACAAGCCACTGCGCTTTGCCGAACCGATCATGCAGCAGCTGGGCCTGGCCGAGCGCTCGGCGCTGCTGATCTGCCCGGACCACGTGAAGAACAGCAAGCCGGACCCGGAACCGTTGATCCTGGCGTGCAAGATGCTCGACCTGGACCCGGCCAGCGTGCTGTTCGTGGGGGATGACCTGCGGGACATCGAGTCGGGCCGCGACGCCGGCACTCGTACCGCGGCGGTCACCTACGGCTATATCCACCCGGACGACAACCCGCGCAACTGGGGTGCCGATGTGGTGGTGGATCACCCGCTGGAATTGCGCAAAGTGCTGGACAGCGCGCTGTGCAGCTGCTGATCGGGACTGCCTGAGGTTGCTGCAATTTTGTGGAGAGGGAGCTTGCTCCCGTTCGACTGCGCAGCAGTCGCGAAAAGCTGGGGCTGCTTCGCAACCCAACGGGAGCAAGCTCCCTCGCCACAGAAGCCTTGGCCAGCCTTAGCCGCAATCAATCACATGGATTTTCTGTGAACTTTGTCGAGGTTGTTTATGTTTGATTACTCCGCACGTCCAGAACTGCTCAAGGGCCGGGTCATCCTGGTCACCGGCGCCGGTCGCGGGATTGGCGCAGCGGCGGCCAAAACCTATGCGGCCCACGGCGCCACCGTGCTGCTGCTGGGCAAGACCGAAGCCAACCTGGCCCAGGTCTACGACGAAATCGAAGCCGCCGGCCAGCCGCAGCCGGTGGTGATCCCGTTCAACCTGGAGACCGCCCTGCCCCATCAATACGATGAGCTGGCAGCGATGATCGAAAAGGAGTTCGGCCACCTCGACGGTTTGCTGCACAACGCCTCGATCATCGGCCCGCGCACACCGATCGAGCAGTTGTCCGGCGAGAACTTCATGCGGGTGATGCATGTGAACGTCAACGCG
The DNA here is from genome assembly GCF_044742865.1 of Pseudomonas sp. NPDC087814. Taxonomy (NCBI): domain Bacteria; kingdom Pseudomonadati; phylum Pseudomonadota; class Gammaproteobacteria; order Pseudomonadales; family Pseudomonadaceae; genus Pseudomonas; species Pseudomonas sp. NPDC087814. The sequence goes on from NZ_JBIUVK010000051.1 coordinate 14,149, forward strand.
ATGTTCATGCTGACCAGCACGCTGTTGCCGCTGCTCAAGCTGTCCCAGGATGCGTCGGTGGTGTTCACCTCAAGCAGCGTGGGCCGCAAGGGCCGGGCTTATTGGGGGGCTTACGGGGTGTCGAAGTTTGCCACCGAAGGGCTGATGCAAACCCTGGCGGACGAGCTGGACAACGTCGCACCGGTGCGCGCCAACAGCATCAACCCAGGCGCCACCCGCACCAGCATGCGGGCCCAGGCGTATCCAGGGGAGAACCCGACCGATAACCCGACACCGGAGGAAATCATGCCGGTGTACCTGTACCTGATGGGGCCGGACAGTACCGGCATCAATGGGCAGGCGTTTGACGCGCAATAACTATCTGGAACACAGTACAACCTAATGTGGGGGCGGGCTTGCTCGCGAAGGCGGAGTGTCAGTCAACAGAGATATCGACTGATCCACCGCCTTCGCGAGCAAGCCCGCTCCCACATTTGTATTGCGGTGATCTCTAGAACTTAGTTCTTCACCACTTCCTCAAGCGTGAAGCGCCCCAACGGGTTTTGCAGGAAGTTGCTGACGTTCTTGCGTGAGATGTTGATGTACGGGCTGTAGTACAAGTCGATCCAGTTCACATCCTGTTTCGCCATTTTCTGCAGGTCGACGTACATCTGCTCACGCTTGACCGGGTCCGCCTCGATCCGCGCCGCGGCCACCAGGTCCTTGACCTTGTCGTTCTTGTAGCGAGTCATGTAGTTCTGGTTGGTGTCGTGGCCCAGCACGAAGGTGGTCTTCTGGTCCGGGTCGAGGATGTCGTTGGTCCAGTACATCACCGAAATATCGTAATCGCCGTCCACCAGCATCTGCCAGCTTTGGGTCGGGTCGACCTTTTGCAGGTTGGCCGTCACACCGACCTTGGCCAGTTGATCCTTGATCATCACCGCAATCTGCTCGTCGGCTTCGTTGCCGGCGTTGACCACGTAGTTGAGCTTCAAATCCTGAGCGCCGGCAGCCGCCAGCAGCTTCTTGGCTTCGGTCGGGTCATACGGGCGTTGCAGGTTGTTGGCGTAGTGGTACAACGAGCCTTTTGGGATGTAGGAATAGGCCACGGTGCCCTGGCCGAAGGTGGCGGTTTTCACCAGCGATTGTTTATCGATGGCCATGTCCAGCGCCTGGCGCACTTCCGGCTTGGCCAGCAGGCCGTGGGCGTGGTTGATCAACAGGTGATCTTCACGGGTGGACGGATCGGAGTGCACCACCACGTTCTTGTCTTTTTTCAGCTCTTCAACCCGGGAAAACGGGACGAAGATCGCCGTGTCCAGCTCGTTGTTCTGCACCATGCGCATGCGGGTGTTGTCGTCGGTGACGGAGACCCATTCCACACCATCCAGGCTGACGTTGCTGGCCTGCCAGAAGTTCGTGTTCTTCTTCAGGATCACCCGATCGCCCTTGCGCCACTCGTCCACGGTAAACGCGCCGGAGGTCACCGGGTTTTCCGAGTAGGCGTCTTCGCCCATCTTGGTCATGGCTTTTTCCGACAGGATCGACACCGTCGGCGAAGCCAGTTGCGAGAGGAAGGCCACCGCCGGGGTTTTCAAGGTCACGACCAGCGTCTGCGGATCAGCTGCCTTGGCGGTGTTGATCAGGCTGAACGGGTCGCTCCACAGCGAGGCCTTGTTGTCGCGGATGCGCAACAGGCTGAAGGCAGCGTCGTCGGCGGTGATCGGCGAGCCATCCGAGAACTTCGCGGCCCGCAGCTTGAAGGTGTACGTCAGGCCGTCCTTGGAAATGTCCCAGCTTTCTGCCAGCCCCGGTTCCATCTTGGTGCCCAGGTTGTCCACGCGCACCAGGGTGTCGTAGACGTTGGCGAACACCCAGGTATCGCGGTTCTGCGCGCTTTTGATCGGGTCAAACGTGGTGCTGTCTTCGCGGCAGCCGATGGTCAGCACACCTGCGGCGTGGGCAATACCGGCGGTCAGCGACCAGGCGGTGAGTGTGGCGGCGGCGAGCAACTTCAAGTGACGGGATTGCATGTCATAACTCCTTGTCTATAACGGCGGTTGTTCATGATCGGCAGGAAGGGTTCAAAGCAAAGGTTCTTCAAGCACGCAACTGTACCGATGCGTTTGCACAACGTGAGTCGGCGGCAATACCTCGGCACACACGGCGCGTGCATGTCGGCAACGCGGGTGAAAGGCGCAACCGCTGGGCAGTCTCAACGGGCTGGGTGGCTCGCCCGGCAAGGGCTCGCTGGGCAGCGGGCGGTACGGATCAATCTCCGGGATCGCCTGGATCAACGCCGCCGTGTAGGGGTGACGGGGCGTGGTGAACACTGCCTCCACCGGGCCTTCCTCGACGATTTTCCCCAGGTACATCACCGCCACCCGATCACACAGGCGGCGGACGATGGCCAGGTCGTGGGCGATAAACAGGATCGCCAGGTTCATGCGCTGTTGCAGTTCCAGCAGCAGGTTGATGATCTGGCCCTGGATCGACACATCCAGGGCAGCCACGCATTCGTCGGCGATGATCAGCCGCGGCTCCACCGCCAGCGCCCGGGCAATGCCGACGCGCTGGCACTGGCCGCCGCTCAGGGAGCCGGGCTTGCGGCTGGCAAGCTCGGGGCGCAGACCTACCAGATCGAGTAATTCGTCGACCCGGCGTGGGATGTTTTCCGACGCCACCTTGCGCTGCACCCGCAGGACTTCGGCGATGGTTTCGCCGACGGTAAGACGCGGGTTCAGGGCCGCGTAGGGATCCTGGAAGATCATCGCCGTCTCGTGCCGCAAACGGGCGATATCGACCGGCCCGGCGTGGGCCATGTCGATGCCGTCAAACACCACCTGCCCGGCGCTGATGGGGTTGAGGTGCAGGATCGCCCTCCCCAATGTGCTTTTGCCGCTGCCGGACTCGCCCACCAAACCCAGTGTTTCACCGGCGGCCAGGGTCAACGACACCCCGTTGACCGCCCTCACCCACTGTTTATTCAGGCCGAACAGGCCGCTGCCGGCGGCGGCGAAACGCACCTCAAGGTCATTCACCTGCAACAGCGTCATGGGCGAACTCCCAGGGGATAGTGACAGGCCACCCGCGCGCCTTCCGGCAGCAGCTCGGTGCACAAGCTGCCGACTTGCGGGCAGCGCGGGTTGAACCGGCAGCCCTTGGGCAATGCGTCGAGCAATGGCGGTTGGCCGGCGATGGTGCGCAACAGGGCGTGGCCGCTGCTGGTGGCGGGCTGGCACTCGATCAGGCCGGCGGTGTAAGGGTGTTGCGGGTGTGCCAGCAGCTCGTATTTGCTGCCGTGTTCGCACAGGCGCCCGGCGTACATCACGGCGATGGAGTCGCAGGTTTGCGCCACCACGCCCAGGTCGTGAGTGATCATGATGATCGACAGGCCACGCTGGTCCCGCAGGTCCAGCAACAGCCGCAGAATCTGGGCTTGCACGGTCACGTCGAGGGCGGTGGTCGGTTCGTCGGCAATCAGCACCTTGGGATTGCAGCCAAGGGCCACCGCGATCATTGCCCGCTGGCGCATGCCGCCGGAAAACTCGTGGGGGTAATTGTCGATCCGCGCCTGGGGATCGGGAATGCCGACCTGGCGCAGCACTTCGATAGCCTGCAAGCGCGCCTCCTTTTTCGACGCACCCTGGTGCAGTCGGATGCCTTCGGCGATCTGCTCGCCGATGCGCATCAACGGGTCGAGGTGGCTGCTGGGGTTCTGGAAAATCATCCCAAGTTGCCCACCGCGTACCGCGCGCATGCCGGCGTCATCCAGCTGCAGAAGGTCCTGGCCCGCCAGGCGCACCGAACCGCCCTGCACCCGCAGGCTCGGGGACGGCAGCAAGCGCATCAGCCCGCGACAGGCCATGGTCTTGCCCGAACCGCTTTCGCCCACCAGGCCGAGGATTTCACCTTCGGCCAGGTCGAACGACACCCGGTCCACCAACGTTACGTCGCGCCCGGTGTTATTGGCGATGACGCTCAGGTCCTGCACCTGCACCAGGCTCATGAGCGATCCCCCAGCACTTGCGCCACACCATCGGCCAGCAGGCTGAAGCCCATGGCCAGGGTCACGATGGCCAGGCCCGGGAAAGTGCAAATCCACCAGGCGGTGGTGATGAACGCCTGGCCTTCGGCAACCATGGTGCCCCACTCGGCGGTCGGCGGTTGTACGCCCAGGCCGAGGTAGCTGACCGCTGCGCCGTTGAGCAGCACCAGCACTGCGTCAGACATCGAGAACACAATCGAACCGAACATCGCGTTGGGCAACAAATGCCGGAACAGAATGCGCCCATGGCCAAAGCCCAGGCTTTTGGCGGCCAGGGCGAAGTCGCTTTCCTTGAGCACCAGGATCTGCGAGCGGATCAGCCGCGCGTAGGACACCCAGCCCACCAGCGCCATGGCGATGTAAAAGCTTTTCAAACCCGGGCCGAGAATGGCCATGATCGCCAGCATCAGCACCAGGAAAGGGAACGCGAGGATCACGTCGATCACCCGCATGCAGAAGCTGTCGAAACGCCCGCCGATGTAGCCAGACACCGCACCGACAAAGGTGCCGATCAGGAACGGAAAGATCACCCCGACCACCGCCAGTTGCAGGTCGATGCGTGCGCCCCAGATCACCCTCGAAAGGATGTCTCGCCCGTAGTTGTCCGTGCCAAATGGATGGGCCTGGCTGGGACCCAGCAAACTGATGTCGGTGTTTTGCGCAATCGGGTCAAAGGGTGCGATCCAGGGGGCGAACACGGCCAGCACCAGCCATGTCAGCAGAATCAACAGGCCCCAGGCCGCCGTCAGCCGGCCATTGCGAAAACCGAAGCGCAGGCGCAGGCGCCACGGGGCGATCAATGGGCGGCTGCTCATTGCATCTTCACTCGCGGGTCCAGCGTGACCGTCACCACATCGGCAACAAAGTTGACCAGCACGGTGGCACAGGCCAGCACCATCGCCACGCCCTGCACCACCATGTAGTCGCGGGTGAAGATGCCGCGCACCAGCAATTGGCCGATGCCGGGAATCGCAAACAGGCTTTCGATCACCACCGTGCCGCTGATCAGCCAGCCAATGTTCACCGCCAGCAGGTTCACCGCCGGCACCAGGGAATTGGGCAGCACATGACGACGAAACACCGCCGCCTCCGACAAACCTCGCGCCCGGGCGGCGGTAACGTGGTCAGCCTGCAATTCCATCAACATGCTCGCCCGCAGGTTGCGCACCAGCACCGCCGACAGCGCCAGGGCGATGGTCAGGCACGGCAGAACCATGTGGTGCGCCTTGTCCAGCCAGGTGCGCCCATACCCGGAGACCGGGAACAGGCCCCATTGCACGCTGAGCAACAGGATCAGCATCAAGCCCAGCCAGAACGCCGGCATGCCCAGGCCCACCGTAGTGAACAGCCGGATCAGGTTATCCGCCCAGCCACCTTTATTACGCGCGGCCACGGTGGCCAGCGGCACGGCGATCAACAGCGCCAGCAGCACACTGCCGAGCACCAGGAACAGGGTCGGCTCGATGCGGGTGACGATCAGTTTCAGCGCGTCGACCTTGTACAGCAGTGACTGGCCGAGGTCGCCCTTGAGCAGGTTTTTCAGGAAGTAGAAATATTGCAGCCACAGCGGCTGGTCGAGGCCGTACTGGGCGCGGATCTTCAGCAAGGCGTCCGGGGTGCTGCGCGAACCCAGCAGGGCCCGCGCCGGGTCGCCGGGAATCGAGCGCACCAGCACAAAGGTGATCAGGCTGATGCCAAACAGCACCGGCAGCAATTGCAGCGGCCGGGACAGCACAAAACGGTAACGCGCCAGGTTCATCCGTCAGCCTCGATGACGAGCGAGGAAGTCCAGCAGCACCGGGAAGTATGCCTGGGGCTCTTCGTAAAACGGCATATGGCTGCTGTTGGGGAACACGTGCAGCTCGGCGTGCCGGGCCGCGCTTTTCATGCGCATGGCGCAGGCCGGGGTCAGTTCGTCGTGCTGGCCGGTGGTGATCAGTATCGGCATCTTGAACTCGGCCATCTCGGGGATGCGGTTCCAGTCCTTGAGGTTGCCGATGTAGAGAAATTCGTTGGGACCCTGCATGGTTTCGTAGGGGCCCATGTTCCAGTCGCCGAGGGAACGCTGGACCGGCGCCGGCCATTCGTCCAGGCGGCAGACGTGGCGGTAGTTGAGCAAGGTAATCGCGGCCTGGTACTGCGGGTGATCGAGGGTGCCCATGGCTTCATGGCGTTGCATCATCGCCACGGTTTCGCTACCGAGTGCGCCGCGCAGGCGTTCCAGCTCGAGGGACAGGTGCGGAATGTCGCCGACGGTGTTTTCCAGAATCAGGCTTTTCAGCGCATCGGGGTAGTGAATGGCGTACTCGATGCCCAGCCATCCGCCCCAGGAATGCCCCAGCAAGTGCACGCGGCCAAGGCCAAGGGCCTGGCGCACGGTTTCGACTTCTTCGACATAACGGCTGATTTCCCACAGCGAAACATCGGTCGGTCTGGCTGAAGCGCCCGTGCCAAGCTGGTCGAATGCAACCACTCGCAGGCCGTTGTCCTTGAGCCAGCCATGGGCGTCGCGCAAGTAGTCGCAAGGCAGCCCGGGGCCGCCATTGAGGCACAGCAACACCTCATCGCCTTCGCCAAAGCTATAGGCCACGAGGTTGTGGCCATCGACCTGCACGTTGTACCGCTGGTCGGGGGCAATTTCACGCCACATGCATACATTCCTTGTTGTGTGTCGGCCCTGTGGAGAGTGGCCGTTTAGAGGCCAACACTACCGAGGATGCCGCGTGTCCATAACCTGGTAATTCTTATAGGTTTGGTCTGGCAGTCCTTCGCCGGGGCGTGGCATTCTACTTGCAGCAAGACGAGATTCAAATGAAATCGGGAGCAGAACGGATGCTGGCCAGGCTAACTGCGTTTAATGACCGTCTCATCCCCGGCAGGAGCCTGGATGAACAGATGGACAACACCCTCGTATTGGCCCAGGACCTGGGTTTTGATGCGTTGGTCTACGACTACACCCCCGTGCCCATTGACCATAATGGTGCACTGATCACCCCTTCTGTGCTGCAACTGCGCAATACCCCGCCCGACTGGTACAACCTGTGGTGCAGCTCCGGTTTTTATCAGATCGATCCGGTGCAACACCTCGCGCTGTCGACGGTTTCACCGTTTGTGTGGTCCTACGAGGCCAAGGCCGATACCGCGCTGCAAAAAATCATCGACCCTTGCCACGCCCCGGTTTCCAGCTACCTGCACGACCGCCAGATGACCTGCGGCGTCAGCGTGCCGATCCATTTGCCCCGTGGCGGCTTCGCCTCGCTGACCGGCCTGCGCACCGGCAAGGCCAGCGCCGTGTTGCAGGACGCCCGCCAGACGCTGTCGGAATTCAGCCTGATTACCCACGCCTTGCAGGAAGCGGCCTACCCGCTTTTCAGCAAGGAACTGCGTTCCTACCCGCATATCCGCCTGACCAAGCGTGAGCGCGAATGCCTTAAATGGGCCGCCGACGGCCTGACCGCCGCCGAAATCGCCACGCAATTGAGCCGCTCCCTGGCAGTGGTTACCCTGCACCTGGCGTCGGCCATGCACAAACTGGGGGCCAAGAACCGGGTGCAAGCGGTGGTACGGGCCACTCATTACCGGCTGCTGGAAGACTGATCCGAAGGAAAAACCTAGCTGTTTTGCTAGTTACTTAAACTTTCTGTGCCGACTATCGTGTACCTGATCACTTTTTCTCAGGGCAGGGCACGAAATGGAATTCATCGAAACAATCCGCGAAGGCTATGCGGCCTTTCGCGACTACCAGACCTGGTATCGGGTAACCGGCGACCTGGACAGCGGCCTCACGCCGCTGGTCATCCTCCATGGTGGCCCGGGTTGTACCCATGATTATGTCGATGCCTACAAGGACGTAGCCGCCAGTGGCCACGCGGTCATTCACTACGACCAACTGGGCAACGGCCGCTCCACCCACCTGCCTGACAAAGACCCTTCATTCTGGACCGTCGGCTTGTTCCTCGAAGAACTGGACAACCTGCTGGACCATCTGCAGATCAGCAACAACTACGCGATCCTGGGTCAATCCTGGGGCGGCATGCTCGGCAGCGAACACGCCATCCTGCAACCCAAGGGCCTGCGTGCATTTATTCCGGCCAACTCGCCGACCTGCATGCGTACCTGGGTTGCCGAGGCCAACCGCCTGCGCAAGCTACTGCCTGAAGGCGTGCACGAGACCTTGCTCAAGCATGAACAGGCCGGCACCTACCAGGACCCTGAGTACCTGGCCGCCTCGCGGATTTTCTATGACCAGCACGTGTGCCGGGTCAATCCGTGGCCGGAAGAAGTCGCCCGCACATTCGCCCAGGTGGATTCGGACCCGACGGTGTATCACGCCATGAGCGGCCCGACGGAATTCCATGTAATTGGCAGCTTGAAAGACTGGAACGTGATCGGCCGGCTGTCGAAGGTCAATGTGCCGACCCTGGTGATTTCCGGTCGCCATGACGAGGCCACGCCGCTGGTGGTCAAGCCGTTCCTGGATGAGATTGCCGATGTGCGCTGGGCGCTGTTCGAAGACTCCAGCCACATGCCGCATGTCGAAGAGCGACAGGCGTGCATGGGGACGGTGGTGCAGTTTTTGGATGAGGCTTGTTCGGTGCCCCACAGAACGCTCAAGACTGGCTGAGATCAAAATGTGGGAGCGGGCTTGCTCGCGAAGGCGGTGGATCAGTCAGCATATTTAGCGACTGACACACCGCCTTCGCGAGCAAGCCCGCTCCCACATTGGACTCTTTGTGGCTGTTACACCTCGCTGGTCTGTGCCCTGCCGTGCACGGCCGCTTTCTTCGGCACTTCCTCCAGCAACGGAATCTCCTTGCCCTCGGCATCAAACAGCTTGCCGCCGCTGAAGTAATCCCCGTCCCGCAACGCCGCCACGTCCTGGAAGCACAGGCTGCGTTCCGTCCCGGCAACGAATACCGACTGCTGGTCCGAGTTGCCCGCGGTGAAGTGGTTGAACGCCAGGTTCAACAGGATCGCCATGATCGCCGACGAACTGATCCCCGAATGGAAAATGGTCGCGAACCAGCTCGGGAAGTGATCGTAGAAACTCGGGGCCGCAATCGGGATCATGCCAAAACCGATGGAAGTGGCGACGATGATCAGGTTCATGTTGTTGCGGTAATCAACCTTGGACAAGGTCCGGATACCACTGGCAGCCACGGTGCCGAACAGCACGATCCCGGCCCCGCCCAGCACCGAAGTCGGCACTGCCGCAATCACCCGCCCCATGAACGGCAGCAGGCCGAGGATCACCAGGAATATCCCACCGGTGGCGACCACATAACGGCTCTTGACCCCGGTAACCGCCACCAGCCCGACGTTCTGTGCAAACGCGCTCTGGGTGAACGAGCCGAAGATCGGCGCAAACATGCTCGACAGCATATCCGCACGCAGGCCATTGCCGAGGCGCTTGGAGTCGACCTTGGTGTCGATGATTTCACCCACCGCCAGAATGTCCGCCGAGGTTTCCACCAGCGTCACCATGACCACGATGCACATGGAAATGATCGCCGCGAGATGGAAGGTTGGCATGCCGAAATGGAATGGCGTGGGAAAGCCGAACATCGGGCCCTGGGTCACGCTGGAGAAGTCAGCCATGCCGAGGAACACCGCGATGACGGTGCCGATCACCATCGCCAGCAGGATCGACAGTCGCGAGATGGTCGCGCTGCCGATCTTGCTCAGCAGCAATACCAGCACCAGGGTCAGCGCCGCCAGGCCGATGTTCGGCATGCTGCCGAAATCTGCGGCGCGGCTGTTGCCGCCCATGGCCCAGCGGGCGGCGACAGGCATCAACGTCAGGCCGATGGTAGTGATCACAATCCCGGTAACCAGCGGCGGGAAGAATTTGGTGATTCGCGAGAACACCGGGGTGATCAGCAGGCCTATCAGGGAGGCGGCCATCACCGCCCCGAGAATCGCCGGGATGCCACCCGCACCGTCGCTGCCAACAATCGCCACCATGGTCGCCACCCCGGCAAAGGACACCCCTTGCACCAGCGGCAACTGGCAGCCGAAAAACGGCAGGCCCAGGGTTTGCAACAGCGTAGCCAGGCCTCCGGCAAACAGCGAGGCAGCGATCAGCAGGCCAATATCGGCCGGCGACAACCCGGCCGCCTGGCCGACGATCAACGGTACAGCCACGATGCCGCCGTACATGGTGAGCACATGCTGCAGGCCGTAAGCCATGTTGGCCGCGACGCCGAGATTCTCATCTTCTGGCCGCTGCGGTGACGTCTTCGGGATAGTCATGGTGAGGGGTTCTCTGTTTTTGTTGTGCACTCACTGTATGCAATAGAAAGATTGGATGTCCATAGAGTTGTATACAATCATTTTCACAAGAACACCCTGAACGCCGTTACAAAAATCCATTCAGCCGCCCTGCCCCGTGGCTCGAAGCGCTGCGCACAAGGACTTGAAAAAAATGCTCAACCGCAAGCTGCGCATCCACGCCCCGGCGATTTACTACTTCGACATGGTTCGCCGCTGCCACTCGATCCGCGAAGCCGCGCGCCGCCTGAACGTGGCGTCTTCGGCGGTGAACCGGCAGATCCTCAAGCTGGAAGACGAGGTGGGCGCGGCGCTGTTCGAGCGCCTGCCCGGCGGCCTGCGCCTGACGGCGGCCGGGGAAATCCTGACCCGCCACGTGAGTTTCCTGTTGCAGGACGTGGAGCGCGTGCGCGGTGAACTGGATGGCTTGAACGGTGTGCAGACCGGCCACGTGGAAATCGCCACGGTGGAAGGCGCCACTGTGGAGCTGCTGCCCGCCGCCCTCAAGCGCATGCGTGAGCGTTATCCGAAAGTGACCATTGGCGTCACGGTACAAGGTTCGCAATCGATTCCCGGTGCGGTGGTCAACGGCCAGGCTGACCTGGGGTTGGCCTTTGCCTTACCGCGCAGCAGCGAAACCATCCAGGTGTGTGTCGGCCATTTCCGCCTGGGGGCGTTGATGGCACCGGGGCATCCGTTGGCCGGTGAAAGCAGCGTGAGTTACGCGCGCTGCTGTGAACACGGGGTGATCCAGGCCAAGAGCGAGCTCTCGGTTCACCACCTGATCGCACCGCTGCACAAGCGTTCGGCGGCGACGAACAAGCCATTGCTGCACAGCAACTCGATGGAGCTGGCCCGGCAACTGGCGCGCCAGCAACTGGGCATCGCGTTCCAGACGCGCATTGGCGTGGAGGTAGATTTAGCCCGCGGCGAACTGCTGCACATTCCGCTCAGCGACCAGGGCGGGATCTTCAGCGACCTGGGCCTGTACGCCCGCAAAGACCGGGACTTGCCGATGGCGGTGCAAGCCATGGCCCATCTGCTCAGTGAAGAAATCAACTTGCGCGAACATCAGGAAACGCCCTCGGCGCCACGTATTTCCTGACTCTCAGGCCAGCTTCAGTGCTGCCGTTTCGGCATCGGCCCAGGCGAGATTCTGTTCTTTGGAACCCACAACGGATGTGCCGATACTGCGCCCGGCGACCCTTGCGCGGTCGCCATGAGCCAAAACGCCAAAGGAATTAAAACAATGAAAAAGGCACTGCACGGCGCAACCGTATTACTCACCCTGTTCGGCGGCGGGGAGGCTGTCGCGCTGGAATGGATGAACAACAGCCTGGGATTTCGCTACGGCCAGCAGTTCACCAACCCGAACAACCCGGATGAATTCAGCAAGCGCATCTACAGCTTCACCCACGCCAGCGGCTACCAGTACGGCAGCAACTACCTGAACCTCGATGTGTTCCTGTCCGACAGCCGCGACCCGCGCAAGGGTACCGACCACGGCGGCAGCGAAGTGTATGCGGTGTACCGGCACCAGCTGTACGCCTCACGGGTATTCGATGTGCCGCTGGGCACCGGGGTGATCAAGGATTACGCACTGACCTTCGGCTTTGATGCCAACCGCAACAACAACCTGGCGTCGGCGAAAAAACGTGCGCTGGTGATTGGCCCGACCTTGAAGTTCAACACCGTCGGCGTGCTGGACCTGAGCCTGATGTACTACAAGGAAAGAAACCATTCCGGCATCCCTGGCGCGAAAGAACCCGATCACACCTTCGACGATACCTACATGCTCAACCTGACCTGGATGCGGCCTTTCGAGATCGGCAACCACGGGGCGAAGTTTCAGGGGTTTATCAATCACGTCGGGGAAAAGGGCGAGGACTTCCATGGCCGCGACACCGCGCCGGAAACCCTGATGCGCACCGCGCTGATGGTGGCGGTGCGCCCGGGCAAAAGCGTCAAGCCCAATCTCTACCTGGGCGTCGGGTATGAGTATTGGCATAACAAGTTCGGCGTGGACGGCGGCCGGGGTAGCCGCACGTCAACGCCGACGGTGAACATGGAAGTGACGTTCTAGCGGGCGCGCACCAGGTCGGCATCGCCATCGTCGACCTTCGGTCGCGCCAGCCAGTAGCCCAACACGGCCAATGGCGCGGTCGCCAGCATCACGATCGCAGTGATCAACAGCGGCTGGTCGATCATCGACGACACGATCAGGCTCGCCAGGAAGCACAACCCCAACTGCAAGGTGTTCTGCAATGCCGCCGCCTTGCCGGAATTTTCCGCAAACGGCATCAGTGCATTCGCCACCACGATCGGGTAGCTGGCGCCATTGACCAGGGCCATCAGGCAGAACGGAATCAGCAAGGTGGCGAGCGTCGGCACGGTCAAGGTCGCGACGAGGTACAGCGCGACCATGCTGATGCAGTACGCCAGCAGCAGCCACGGCAACAAAGTCTTGCCCTGGAACCGCTGCAACGCACTGCGGCAACTGTAGCCACCGATCAGGAACGACAGCGTTGGCAATACGTAGCTCAAGCCGATGTCATTCGGGCTGTAGCCCATCCCGCCAAGGATGAACGGCGAGGCGGTAAGCCAGGCGAAGAAACTGGCCGAGCATGCGGCAAAGATCATCACGTTGCCGGTGAACACCCGCGACTTGAGCAATTGCCCATAGCCGATTCGGGACGGTTCGCCGTCGGTTGTCAGGCGTTTCGGCAGCGGCCTGAGAAACAACGTAGGCAGCAGCAGGAGCAGCGAAACCACCAACAACACACCGAAAATCGCCTGCCAGCCCCAGTGATTCAGCATCAGCGCTCCCAGCAATGGCGCCAGGGCCGGAGACAGTGACATCAGCGGCATGATGCCGGCGAACACCCGATGGGCCTTGTCCGTCGGGTAGCGGTCGATCACCAGCGCCTGCCAGCTGACGGCGGCGGAACACACGCCAATCGCCTGGACAAAACGCAAGGCCAACAGTTGCGGTGCGGTCTCGACCCAGAACATCCCCAGGCAGCCGAGCACAAACAGTGAAAGACCCGTAAGCAGCACCGGCTTGCGTCCCAACCGGTCGGACAGCGGCCCCCACAGCAACTGCCCTACGGCAAAGCCGGCGAGGAAAATGCTCAGGCTCGCGCCCACCGCGCCGGGGGAAATCTGCAGTTGCTCGCCCATGGCGCCAAACGCCGGCAAGTACATATCCATGGCCAGATAGCCGAGCATGCTCAGCCCCGCCAAGTACCAGGTGAATCCAAAAGAATTTTTCATTGAAGCCTTGTATAACCTGCCATCAAACTATTTGCTGACTGGCGTCTATTATGAAGCTGAGCAAATCCCTGTGAAGCGATAATAATTGGACACTCTTATCAATAATTTTGAAGGCAAATCCCATGTGGTCTGAATACTCCCTGGATGTGGTGGATGCAGTGGCCCGCCACGGCAGCTTCAGCGCCGCCGCCCAGGAACTGCACCGCGTGCCGTCAGCCATCAGCTACACCGTGCGGCAACTCGAAGAATGGCTGGCGGTGCCGCTGTTCGTCCGACGGCATCGGGATGTGGAGCTGACACCTGCGGGTAAATTGTTCATCGACGAAGCCCGCGGCGTCATGAAAAAAATGCTCGGCACCCGCCGGCTGTGCCAGCAAGTGGCAAATGGCTGGAGTGGCCAGTTGAAAGTCGCGGTGGATTCCATCGTTAAACAGCAGCGCTGCCGGCAGTTGGTACTGGATTTCTATCGGCAGTTCCCGGAGGTGGAATTGCTGTTGGATTACGAGGTGTACAACGGGGTGTGGGATGCCCTGGCCGATGACCGCACCGATATCGTGATCGGCGCCACCAGTGCGGTGCCGGTGGCCAGTCAATTCACGTTTCGTGACATGGGCCTGCTGAACTGGCTGTGCGTGGTCAGCAGCCGGCATCCGCTGGCAGCGGTCGAAGGCCTGCTCAGCGATGACCAACTGCGGCCCTTCGCCTCCCTGTGCATGACCGACACCTCGCGCAACCTGCCCAAGCGCGACACCTGGACCCTGGATAACCAGCGTCGTTTGGTGGTGCCGCACTGGGCTTCGGCGATTGATTGCCTGCGGGACGGCTTGTGCGTCGGCATGGCACCGGCGCACCTGGTGCAGCCGTGGATCGAGCGCGGCGAGCTGAGCGCCCTGCAACTGTCCCGGCCCTTCCCTGCCAGCCCGTCGTGCGTGGCCTGGGCACAGAACAAACTGTCGCCGGCCATGGCCTGGTTGCTGGATTACCTGGGGGATACCGAGACCCTGAATCAGGAATGGCTGAACGGGGTGCAGGTGGGCTCCGGCTACCCCGTTTGACTGATCGTTCCCACGCTCTGCGTGGGAATGCAGCCAGTGACGCTCCGCGTCAGCCTCATCCGTGTTTAGTCCAGAAGCCGGGAAAGTGCGCGCACGATCATCTCCACTTCCTTGGCATCGATGGTCAGCGGCGGCAGCAGGCGGATGATCTTGCCCCGCGTGACGTTGATCAGCAGGCCATGCTCTTGCGCCGCACGGTGGGCCAGGTCGCGCTGAGGCGTTGCCAGTTCGATGCCGATCATCAGCCCTTGCCCGCGAATCGCCAGCACCTGGGGATGCTCGTTCAATTCCACCCGCAGGCGCGCCAGCAGCCGCTCACCCTGTTGCGCCGCGTTGTCCAGCAGGCCTTGTTCTTCGATGATCTCCAGCACCGTACAACCGACACGGCAGGCCAGCGGGTTGCCGCCGAAGGTGCTGCCGTGGCTGCCGGGGGTAAACAGTTGCGCAACAGCGGCCCGGGCCAGGCACGCGCCAATCGGCACACCGTTGCCGAGGCCTTTGGCCAAAGTCATCACGTCCGGCACGATGCCTTCATGCTGGAAGGCAAACCAGCGACCTGTACGGCCGATCCCGGTCTGGATCTCATCGAGCATCAACAACCAGCCTTGCCGGGTGCAGTGCTCGCGCAAGGCTTTCAGATAGCCCGGCGGCGCGACTTGCACGCCGCTTTCGCCCTGGATCGGCTCAAGCAGCACCGCAACAATGCGCGGGCCAAACTCCCGGGTCACGGCCTCCAGTGCCTTCAAGTCACCGAAGCCGACCTTGATAAAGTCCCCCGGCAGTTTTTGAAATCCCAACCGCACGGAAGGCCCGTCGCTGGCGGACAGGGTGCCCAGGGTGCGCCCGTGAAAGGCATTCTCCATCACCACCACCAGCGGCTGTTCGATACCCTTTTTCCAGCCATGCAGCCGGGCCAGCTTCAGCGCCGTTTCGTTGGCTTCGGCACCGGAGTTGTTGAAGAACGCCTGGTCCAGCCCGGAGAGCCGGGTGAGGCGCTGGGCCAGGCGCTGCTGCCAGTCGATGCTGTAGAGGTTGGAGGTGTGCAGCAGCAAACCGGCCTGCTCACTGATGGCCGCTACCAGCCGCGGATGGGAATGACCGACGTTGGTCACCGCCACACCTGCCACCGCATCCAGGTATTCACGGCCCTGCTGGTCCCACAGGCGCGTGCCAAGGCCTCGGGTAAAGCTCAGGGGCGACGGTTGATAAGTGGTCATCAGGCAGGCGGCGGTCATGGCATCAGGCTCCAGTGCATCGTAGTGATGGCACCAGTATCGTTAGCCACCCGAGCTGGATAAACTGCACAACACTGCGATCACTTTAAACCAGGGCTTGATAATGGATCTGTTCCAGGCGATGACGGTGTACGTAAAAGTGGTGGAAGCCGGCAGCATGACGGCGGCAGCGCAGGCGTGCGGCATGTCCACCACCATGGTCGGCAATCACCTGCGCGCGCTGGAACAACGCCTGGGCGTCAGCCTGCTCAAGCGCACCACGCGCAAGCAAAGCCTGACCGAGTTTGGCGGGATTTATTACCAGCGTTGCCTGGAGGTGCTGGGCCTGGTGGCCGACTCCGAGCAGATGGCCGAACAAGCCAACAGTGACGTGCCCAAGGGCCTGCTGCGGATCACCGCACCACCGGCCTTTGGCACCGAACGCCTGGCACCGGCGCTCAGCGAATTTTCCCAGCGCTACCCACAGATCAAGCTGTACGTGGTGCTGAGCAACCAGCGGATGGACATGGTCGACAGCGGGTTCGACGTGGCCATCCGCTTGGGCGACCTGGACGCGCCAAGCCTGATTGCCCGCCCCATGCAGGATTACACCATCACCCTCTGCGCCTCTGCGGAGTACCTGGCGCGCCGTGGCACACCTCAACGCCCCGATGATCTGCAGCAACATGACTGCCTGGCGTTCGCTTACCCGGCGACCGACGATTGGCGCAACGCCGACAAGTTGTGGCGAATGCGCGGCGCAGAGGGCGACGTGGAAATTCCGGTTTCCGGCTCATTGACCATCAACAGTTCGCAGGCCTTGCGCCAGGCTGCCCTGGAAGGCATGGGCATCGTGATGCTGCCTGACGCCCTGGTCGAGCCAGACCTGCGGGCCGGTAAACTGGTGGCATTACTGACGGACTACCAACTGCCCAGCCGGCCCATGCATTTGCTGTACGCCCAGGACCGCTATCGCCTGCCCAAGCTGCGGGCGTTCGTGGACTTCGTCATGGAGAAATGGGCGCGCTAGAGGCTCACCCCCAGCTCGATCAAGCGCTCCCGGGTCTGCGCGGCAGACACGTGGTGAATCCCCTGCCAACCCAGCGCAGTAGCCGCCTCGGTATTGCCGGCTACGTCGTCAATAAACACCACTTCACCCGGCTGGATATCCGGCAAATGGGCGCGCACCTGCGCCAGGCTGGCGTGGTAAATAGCAGGATCGGGCTTGATCAGCTTGATTTCGCCGGACACCACGATGTCGCGAAAATACTGCAGGAAGGGATAGTGGGCGCGGGCATAGGGAAAGGTCTCGGCGGACCAGTTGGTCAGGCCGAACAGCGGCATCTTCGCCTCATGCAACGCTTCGAGTATCGCCACGCCCTCCGGCAATGAACCACGCAGCATCTCGTGCCAGCGGTCGTAGTACGCCTGGATCAGTGGTTCATGCTGCGGATGTTCGGCAATCAGCCCGCGGGTGCCCTCGGCCAGGCTGCGCCCGGCGTCCTGCTCGGTGTTCCAGGCCTGGGTGCAGACGGTGTCCAGGAACTGTTGGCGCTCCCGGTCGTCGGTAATCAGCTGGCGGTAGAGATGGTGCGGGTTCCAGTCGAACAGGACACCGCCGAAATCAAAAACGACTGCACGAATCGTCATGTAGATCCTCCGTTAGCGTGGGTGTGATAACGGCCGCAGTCTGGCATGACGCGCACAAAAAAGCGGCCCCTGGAGGCCGCTTCTTCGTTACCGCAAGCGCTTAAGCCTGAATCAGGCCCTTGATCTTCACGGTCGGATTCACGTCAGCGTCGTAGTCCACGCCGTCGATCTCGAAACCGAACAGGCGCAGGAATTCCGCCTTGTAGCCGGCAAAATCGCTGATCTCGTTGACGTTGTCATCGGAGACCTGATTCCACAGGGCCGCTACCGCGTCCTGAACCTTAGGCTCAAGTTCCGCGAGGTCGGCGCGCAGGCGGCCGTCGGCGTCGAGCTTGGGCTCTTTGCCATACAGGCTGTCCTTGAACAGGCCGTAGACCTGCTCGATGCAACCTTCGTGGGTGCCCTGCTCTTTCATCACTTTAAACAGCAACGACAGGTACAGCGGCATGATCGGGATCGCCGAGCTGGCCTGGGTCACTACTGCCTTGAGTACCGACACACGGGCGTCGCCTTTCAGCGCCGCGAGGTTTTCGCGCAGGGTCAGGACTTTCTTGTCCAGGTCCTTCTTGGCTTCGCCGATGGAGCCGTTCCAGTAGATGTCCTGGGTCAGCTTCTCGCCGAGGTAGGTGAACGCGGTGGTCTTGGCGCCTTCGGCCAACACGTCGGCGTCACGCAGGGCGTCGATCCACAGCTGCCAGTCTTCGCCGCCCATGACTTTCACGGTGCCGTCGATTTCTTCCTGGGTGGCCGGTTCGAGGGTGGTGTCGACCACGACGCCCTTGTCGGTGTTGATGCCGCGCAGGGTCACAGCCTTGCCGATCGGCTTCAGGGTGGAGTTGTGCACCACGCCTTGCGGGTCGGTACGGCGTGGCGCGGCCAGGCTGTAGACCACCAGGTCGATCTTGCCCAGGTCTTTCTTGATGGTTTCGATGGTCAGGCGCTTGATCTCGTCAGAGAACGCATCGCCGTTGATGCTCTTGGCGTACAGGCCTTTTTCCAGCGCAAACTTCTCGAAGGCGGCGCTGTTGTACCAGCCGGCAGAGCTGAGCTTGCCTTCTTCGCCTTCTTTCTCAAAAAACACGCCCAGGGTGTCGGCGCCGCAGCCAAAGGCAGCGCTGATGCGCGCGGCCAGGCCGTAGCCGGTGGAAGCCCCGAGGACCAGCACCTTTTTCGGGCCGCCTTCAATGGCACCGTGTTCGGTCACGTAGTCGATCTGCTCTTTGACATTCGCTTCACAGCCAACCGGGTGAGCGGTCACACAGATAAAGCCACGAACCCGCGGTTTGATGATCATAAAATTTCTGCCTCTTCCAAGGTGCCGAAGGCCAATGGTGGCCATTACAGCGTCAATCGTACCGGTCTATGACGCCCGGAAAACCGAAGCGTCACGATAGTCGCAAATCTTCTGTTCACAAAATGCTATCCGCAACACCGCCGACCTGACCATCCGCCGAGGCATTTTAGGGGGACAACGGTAAAAATCTGTGCTGCGACTTCACAAATTTCCAGCATTTAAAACGCCACGTGAGGGCGATAACACCCTATCATGACCATATTATTTCGATATGTTTCGGCTCGGGCATGATGCCCACGGGTTGACTGACTCCTTTGCCTGGCCTGCCAGTCAATCGCGGACGGTTTTGAAGCAATCGAAAACCGTCCGATGGAGCCCAGTTTCATGAGTAAGAGTGTCATCCGCAAACGCCTGGCATCCGCCGCTTGGGTCCTTGGCGTATTGCTGTTCATTTATTGCTTCCCCAAGACCACCCTGGTGTTTCTGCTGCTGGTGGTGTTCTGTGGACTGTATGACTTCCTACGCAATGGCCTGTACGACAGCGCGACCATCAAGAAGTATTTCATCGGCAACGGGCGCAATACCTGGCTGCTGGCACCGTTCAACACGCTGTTCGATTTGTTGAGCCAGCGTAATCGCCACGTTTATAAAATGAACGACTTGCCGCCGGCCTGGCGCGAAGACCTGCAAAAGGTGATCGACGACGCCATGGCCAACAAAGACGAGATCATCCAGTACCTGGATGAGCGCATGGCCGAGAAAAAACGCGGCATGCTGTTTTTCCAATGGTACGGCCGCCCGATCGAGACCACCCTGGATATCCCGCAACTGCGGGAAAAACTGCCCTACGTGAAAACCATCGGCGTGTCGGTATTCAACGAAAACCGTTCCACCTCGTTTCACTTCGGCCCGCTGCGCATGATGTTCCGCGTGCTCTACAACATGGCACCGGCGCCCCATCACGATGGCGTCTACATCCAGGTCGGCAAGCACAAACACTACTGGCACGATGATCCGCTGTTTATCTTCGATGACACGCTGATGCATGCCTCCTTCAACAAGAACGACGCCAAGCGCTACTGCCTGTTCATCGACATCGTGCGGCCAACCCTGGTGCCGTCGGTGCTCAACGGCCTGATCGCGGGCTTTGCCGGAGCAGTCTTTACCCTGCGTCGGTTTTTCTACAAAAACTGGAAGCTGATTCAGTAACTTCTGCGGCATGATGGTGCGCGACGGTGTTTGCGCTCGGCTCCAGTGCCGGGGAAAATGCCAGTCCAATGCGACCGAAAACGGCGCGCACTATCCTCAAGCCACTGGCCATTCATGGTCCGGTGGCTGTGCTTTCAGGGAATCAGAATGCCCCAAAGACAAGTCATCAATGCCTCCGTAAGCCCTAAAGGCAGCCTTGAAACGCTGTCGCAACGTGAAGTCCAGCAACTGAGCGAAGCCGGTACCGGCAGCATCTACACCCTCTTCCGTCAATGCGCCCTGGCCATCCTCAACACCGGCGCGCACATCGACAACGCCAAGACCATCCTCGACGCCTATAAAGATTTCGAAGTGCGCATCCACCAGCAGGACCGTGGCGTGCGCCTGGAACTGTTGAATGCACCGGCTGACGCGTTCGTCGATGGTGAAATGATCGCCAGTACCCGGGAGATGCTGTTCAGCGCCCTGCGTGACATCGTCTACACCGAAAACGAACTGGACAGCCAGCGCATCGACCTGAGCAGCTCCCAGGGCATCACCGACTACGTGTTCCACCTGCTGCGCAACGCCCGCACCCTGCGCCCGGGCGTCGAGCCGAAGATCGTGGTGTGCTGGGGCGGGCACTCGATCAATACCGAAGAATACAAATACACCAAGAAAGTCGGCCACGAACTCGGCCTGCGCAGCCTCGACGTGTGCACCGG
The DNA here is from genome assembly GCF_044742865.1 of Pseudomonas sp. NPDC087814. Taxonomy (NCBI): domain Bacteria; kingdom Pseudomonadati; phylum Pseudomonadota; class Gammaproteobacteria; order Pseudomonadales; family Pseudomonadaceae; genus Pseudomonas; species Pseudomonas sp. NPDC087814. The sequence goes on from NZ_JBIUVK010000051.1 coordinate 34,845, forward strand.
CTGCGGCCCCGGCGTGATGAAAGGCCCGATGAAGGGCGCGACCATTTCCCACGCCAAGCAACGCATTACCGGCGGGCGCTACCTGGGCCTGACCGAGCCGGGGATCATCGCCGCCGAGGCGCCGAACCCGATCGTCAATGAGCTGGTGATTTTGCCGGACATCGAAAAGCGCCTGGAAGCCTTCGTGCGCGTCGGCCACGGCATCATCATCTTCCCGGGCGGCGCCGGCACCGCCGAAGAGTTCCTGTACCTGCTGGGCATCCTGATGCACCCGGACAACCGCGACGTGCCGTTCCCGGTGATCCTCACCGGGCCGAAACACGCCGCGCCGTACCTGCAACAGTTGCACGCGTTCGTCGGCGCGACCCTGGGCGAAGCGGCCCAGGCTCATTACCAGATCATCATTGACGACCCGGCTGAGGTGGCACGGCAGATGACCGCCGGCTTGAAAGCGGTCAAACAGTTCCGCCGCGAGCGCAACGACGCGTTCCACTTCAACTGGCTGCTGAAGATCGACGAGGGCTTCCAGCGCCCGTTCGACCCGACCCACGCCAACATGGCCAGCCTGCAACTGAGCCACGCGCTGCCGCCCCATGAACTGGCGGCCAACCTGCGCCGGGCGTTCTCGGGGATTGTGGCGGGCAACGTCAAGGACAAGGGCATCCGCCTGATCGAGCAGAACGGGCCGTATGAGATTCATGGCGACCCGGCGATCATGAAACCGCTGGATGAGTTGCTGAAGGCGTTCGTAGAGCAGCACCGGATGAAACTGCCAGGCGGCGCCGCCTACGTGCCGTGCTACCGCGTGGTGCAGTGAGTCAGCGCTGAACCGCTACGCACTTGATCTCCAGCAGCAAGCCCGGGTTGGCCAGTTCTGATACGCCAATGACCGTCCAGGCGCACAACCCGCGAGGGAACAGGCGGTTTTTCACTTCACGGAAAACCGCCATGTGCTCGCTCATGTTCACGTGGTAGGTGGTCATGTCGACCACGTCTTCAAACGTACAGCCCCCCTCCTCCAATACCAGGCGCAGGCTCTCCCAGGCGGCGACGAACTGTGCCTCGGGATCGGTGATGACTTCCAGGTGTTCCGTGCGGCCGACCTGCCCTGCGCAGTACAGGGTCTTGCCGACTTTTACGGCCGGGACGTAGCCGGCGCGCTCGACGATGGGGTGCATGGAAGTGGGGATGATGAGGTGGCGGTCGGTCATATGTTGTATCTCTTAAGGCTGGTTTCAGGCGTGTCGACGGGAAACGTTCGGACTATCGTTTTACCTGTTCCGACCCACCCACGCCAGATGAGTAACCTATGGACCAATGGATCTTGCCCTCCACTATTCCTTACCCTAAGGTAAGGAGTATCACGAGAGAGGCTTTCAACATGGCTACCGCCACACTCACTTCAAAAGGCCAAATAACCATTCCCGTTCAAGTCAGGGCCGCACTTGGGCTGAACACTGGCGACCGGGTCGAATTCGTCGAAATGGAAGAGGGCAAGTTTGCGATCATCGCGGCCAGCAAGACTGTGTCGGACCTCAAAGGGCTGATCCGCAAACCCGCCAAGCCCGTCAGCATCGAAGAAATGAACCTGGCCATCGCTGCACAGGGAGCCAAAGCACGATGATTGGACTGGATACCAATGTGCTGGTGCGTTACGTCACCCAGGATGATCCCGTCCAATCGCCAAAGGCATCCAGACTGATCGAGTCGCTCACCACTGCCTCGCCGGGTTTTGTCAGCCTGGTTTCAGTGGTGGAACTGGTGTGGGTCCTGCAGTCCAGTTACCAGTCAGCCAAGAGTGAAGTGGTTGCGGTCCTGGAGACGCTGCTGCGTACCCGCGAACTGACCGTAGAGCACGCCGACGTTATCTGGCAGGCACTCCGGCGATTTACAAGCACCAGGGCCGATTTCGCCGACTGCCTGATTGAACGCTGCGCCCACGCAGCAGGCTGTGAATATACGGCGACATTTGATGTCAGCGCGGCCAAGGCTACCGGCATGCGGCGGCTGACCTGAGGCGACGCGTTGCAGAAGCGTCAAGGCTTTGGTAGAAAATGCCCTTACTGACTTTATCCAGAGACAAGACCAACGTGCGCACGCTTTTTCTCGCCGGCCTGGCATTAACGTCCCCATTGACCCTCGCCGAAGCCATCGCCTGGCCCGACCTGCCCGACACCTGCTTCGTCAGCGGTCGCTCCGCTACCAGTCAGGATGTGGACACCGGTTGTGCGGCGTTTCTGATCAATGTGAAGGGCAAGGCGGCAGGCACGCCGATCAAGCTGGATATCCCGCAGTACGCCATGCATGTCGACGAAGGCACCGGCAAGGAAACACCGGTGATCCTCATCCAGGCGGAAGAGAATGGCGATGTTAAAGCAGTAGGTTACAAGGAGCTTGGCACCGGCCAGTTGGGCGCGGCGCTGCTCAGGGAAGTTCGGCTTCTGGGTACGAAGAAGCCGATTTAAGCCATCGGAAAACGGTCAGCGAACCCAACCGCCGCCCTGCCAGTGATAGCCGTCGTTACGCTGCTCCCAATGCGGGTGAACATAACGATAACCTGGCCGTACAGGCTCCCAGTGGCCGTGAACCGCCACATAGCGCCCGCCTTCCCAACGCCAGTAGCCACGTGACCACAGGTAACCTGGCCGCCCTTCGGGCTCGACCTCGATGACCTGCACCGGCGGCGGTTGCGGCGCGACGACTTCTACATATTCACGCTGCACCGGTCGTCGATCATGCACGACCCGCTCCTCTACACACCCGGAAGCCGCGACGACCAAAGCCGCCAATGCCGCATAACGTAACAACATACAGAATCCTCGGGCGTAACCGCCCAGCGTTTATACCGGTAAAAAAAATGCCCCCTTGTTCCAGCCGCGCTCCTGCTTGGCCATAAGACTTTTTAACAGGTGCCAACTGTCAGCTTGCTGAACCCACGGGCAGACAGCAGGTAAAGAAAAACTGACCTTTTCAAGAGGCACAGACTGCGACCGGCTGTTTCAGTCGCACCAGAATCAGCCCGGCCACCACCACGGAGATCCCTGCATACGTCGACGCATGAATCTCATCGCCAAACATCAGTGCCGCCCACACCAGTGTCACGGGAGGCTCCAGGTACACCAATGTCGCCACATGGGTAGCCGTCATTACGCGCAACAACATCCACAGGCTCAGGTAAGCCACGAAGGTAGAGAACACCGTCAGCCAAACGATGGAGATCAATACGTCGGGGGTCCGCGGAATGCTCAGCGTATCGGTGTACAGCACCGCTGCAGCAAAGCCGATCAAGGTCAGCAACGACTGGATAAACAACGCCAGGCTCAGGCCGCCGGAGTCAGTGCGGGCCGCCCGCCGTTCGTACAGCGTGGCCACGGTCAGACCGAGTGCCGACACCAGGGGCAATGCATACATGACCCACCCGACTTCGGCCCCGCTGTTGCGGTATTGCCCGAAGATGACGATCGACACGCCGGCAAAACCGATCATCAACCCCAGCCACTGCCAGCCGCCGCTGCGTTCGGCGTGGCTACCCGATGACAGCGCCGCCGTCATCAATGGCTGCAGGGCCGCGATGATCGCCGCAATCCCCGGCGGCAAACCGTTCTGGATCGCCACGTAGACACAGGTCAAATAGAGAAACTGCGAGAGGAAACCCACCACCGCGTGATGGCGGATCTGTGCCCAGGAAACCTTCAGCAGCCGCACGTTCAAAAACAGCGCCAGGCACAACGATACCAGCAAGAAACGCCAGAACAGCACGTTGAACACGCCATCACTCCGGGTCGCCAGTTTCGCGCCGATAAACCCCGAACTCCACGACAGCACGAACACCGCCTGTAACAGCAACCGCCCCACGGTTGATCGCTTCATTGAGCCTCCGGTTCGCTTGATTGACCAAAAGGCTAAGTGCCGCGCATGATTCTGTATATTTGAATAATCTGTACCACTAATCCTTAAAAGTGGAATCATGAGCAAACAACTGAATATTGACCTGTTGCGCACTTTCCACGCGGTGGCCCGCTTCCAGCGATTCAACGAAGCGGCCAATCATGTGCATCGCAGTGCCTCGACGGTGACCACGCAGATCCAGAAGCTCGAAGACCAGGTCGGCCAACGCCTGTTCAGCCGCAGCAACCAGGGGGTTGAACTGACGATGTACGGCAAGAAACTCCTGGGCGAAACCACCGAATTCCTCAAGAGCCACGACCGCTTGCTGGCCTCCCTCACGCCGCAACGCATGCAGGGCAAGATTCGCCTGGGTTTGCCTGATTCTTACGCGCCAGACTTCATGCAGGAGTTCCTGCCCCGCCTGGTCGCCGACAACCCATTGCTGGAACTGGAGGTAGAAGCGCGCTCCAGTGGCGAACTGCTCACGCTGTTCGCCAGCAGGCAGCTGGACCTGGCCCTGATTGTCAGCGCCCAGCCGTTGGAACAAGGCGAGCGCCTGGGAGAAATCCAGCCGCTGTGGGTGGCCGCCGAACACTTCAGCTGCCCACCGCAGGCGCCACTGCCGATTGCCGTGCAACTGACAGGTTGCCCTTATCGCGCTGCAGCGATTCGAGCGCTGAAGGAGCACGGCACTTACTATCGGGTGCTGCTGGAAAGCGCGAGTTCGCCCGCTGTTGAAGCGTGTATCCGCAGTGGCATGGCGGTGGGGTTGGTGGAAGAAAGCCGCATGGGTAAGGGATTGACGCGCCAGATTGCTGGAGCTGAACTGCCGCCGCTGCCGCTGCATCACCTGTACCTGCTTGGCGACAGCAGCAACCTGTTGGCACTGCATCTGTATGAGCAGGTCAAGGCCGGCTTCAGCGTCTAGGGTGGTCCGAAACGCAACAGCACCGCATCGACAAATCGCCGCAGTTTGGCGGTGCGCTGGCGATTCGCGGTGTAGAGCAAATGCATCTGCCGACTTGGCGCCTCATAGTCCGGCAGCACTCGCACCAACTCACCGCTCTTGAGCGCCGAGCGTAAGAAATCCTCAGGCCCCAGCACAACCCCGAAACCATCCCGCGCGGCCGACATCAAGGCCCGGCTTTCATTCACGTGCAGGCGGCTGGCAACCTGGGCCTTGTGCAGGACGGCGCCTTGGTAGAACGACCATTCGCGATCAGCCGGACGTGACCAGTAGGCGTATCCCAGGCACTCGTGGTGTTCAAGGTCAGCGGGCGTCAGCGGCGTGCCGCGCTCGGCCAGGTATTTGGGTGCCGCACAGACCACCAGGCGGTAGGGCTGCAGCGGCCGGGCCGTGAGGCTGCTGTTCGCCAGCGGGCCGATACGGAACGCCACTTCGTAGCCCTCCTCCACCAGGTCGACAAACCGGTCGGTCAGGTGCAGGTCGATTTCCACCTCGGGGTTGTCGCGTAAAAATTCGGTCACCAGTGGCATCAGGCTGTAGGAGCCAAAAGTCACCGGGGCGCTGATCTTGAGCTTGCCCCGTGGTGTGTCATTCATGATCTGGGCGAGGGAGTCTGCGGCCTCTGCCTCTGTCAGGATATGTTTGCAGCGCTCGTAGTACGCGCTTCCCAACTCCGTCAGGCTTTGCCGGCGTGTGGTGCGGTTGAGCAGGCGTGCGCCCAGCCGCCGCTCCAGCGCCGCCACATGCTTGGCTACCATCTGCGGCGACATTCCCAGGCGTTCGGCAGCACGGGCGTAGGACCCCAGTTCGGCAGCCATCACAAAGGCACTCATGCTTGAAAGGCGGTCCATCATTCACCACTCCCAGTAACAATACCTAAACCAGAACGGCCATTTTTCCTCATCCAGTAGCCAATCATCATAACGTCTCTCTCAACTCAGGAGCACCGACATGAAAATTGGCATTATCGGAGCAGGCTTTATCGGACGCGCCGTTGCGCAGTTGGCGTTGGCGGCCGGCCATGAAGTGATGTTGAGCAACTCCCGCGGCCCGCAGTCGATGAGCAGCGTGCTGAGTGGCATTCGTGGGGTTCAAGTGGGTACTGCGCAAGACGCCGCGCAATTTGGCGAACTGGTCCTGCTGGCGATTCCGTTCGAACACTACCGCAGCGTGCCGGCGCAGTGGCTGGAAGGCAAAACCGTGATGGATGCCAACAACTACTACCCGAACCGCGACGGCCATATTCCCGTGCTCGACCGCTTTGAAACCACCACCAGTCGGCTGGTGGCCGAGCACCTGTCGCAATCAAATGTGGTGAAAGTGTTCAACGCTATCCTGGCGCCGGACCTGACCCAGGATGCTCGCAGCCGCGGCGCACCCGACCGGCGCGCGCTCCCGGTCGCAGCGGACGACCCGGCAGCCAAGGCGCAAGTCATCGCCCTGCTGGACGAGATCGGCTTCGACGCAGTAGATGCCGGTGGGCTGGATGAGAGCTGGCGGTTTGAGCGCGCCAAGCCGGCGTACTGCATACCTCTGGATAAAGAGGGACTGAAGGCAGCGTTGGCAGCTGCAGAGCGGCAGGTCGAAGTACCCGCTCATTGGTGACACCTGCAAAAAAGCCCGCTGACCGTCACCGGTTCAGCGGGCTTTTTACGTTGCGCAGGCCCTGAATCAGGACCTCACCAACGTCTTACAGCGCGAGGTCAGAAGCTGGCTTGCTCGGCTCAGCCGCAGGCTTTGCAGCCTCGGTGGCTTTCGGAGCAGTCAGCTGCGGAATCGCAGGTGGAGGCGTCAGCTGCAGAATGTTGGCGGTGTAGGCCCATTCTTTAGCCACAGCTTCAGGGCTGTCGTTCAGCTTGGTGCCGTAGCTAGGCACGATCTGGTGCAGCTTTTCCTGCCAGGCCGGGGAAGCAACCTGTTCCTTGAACACTTTCTGCAGCACGGTCAGCATGATCGGAGCCGCGGTGGACGCGCCTGGCGATGCACCCAACAGGCCGGCGATGGTGTTGTCGGCGGAGCTGACCACTTCGGTACCGAGTTTCAGGACGCCGCCCTGCTCTTCGTCACGCTTGATGATCTGCACACGCTGACCGGCCTGCCACAGGCGCCAGTCTTCTTTCTTGGCGTTCGGGAAGTACTCTTGCAGCGCCTTGAAGCGGTCGTCATCCGACAGCATCAGTTGGCCGGCGAGGTACTCGACCAGTGGGTATTCGCGGATACCGACTTTGGTCATTGGCCAGATGTTGTGGGTGGTGGTGCTGGTCAGCAGGTCCAGGTACGAGCCTTCTTTCAGGAACTTGGTCGAGAAGGTAGCGAATGGGCCAAACAGAATCACGCGCTTGCCATCCAGCACGCGGGTGTCCAGGTGCGGAACCGACATCGGCGGTGCGCCAACGGAAGCTTTACCGTAGGCCTTGGCCAGGTGCTGCTCGGCAATCGTTGGGTTATCGGTGACCAGGAACGAACCACCAACAGGGAAGCCCGCGTATTCCTTGGCTTCAGGAATGCCCGACTTCTGCAGCAGGTGCAGTGCACCGCCGCCCGCGCCGATGAACACGAACTTGGCGTCGGTTTCCGTCTTGGTGCCGTCTTTCAGGTTCTTGTAGCTGACACGCCAGGTGCCATCGGCGTTCTTGGTGATGTCCTGCACTTCGCTCGACAGTTTCAGGTCGAACTTCGGCGTAGTTTGCAGGTGAGCGACGAACTGGCGCGTGATCTCGCCGAAGTTCACGTCCGTACCGATCGGGGTCCAGGTGGCCGCGATTTTCTGGTTCGGGTCACGCCCTTCCATCATCAGCGGAACCCATTTGGCGATTTGCGCCGGGTCCTCGGAGTACTGCATGCCGGCGAACAGCGGGCTCGCCTGCAGCGCTTCGTAACGCTTCTTCAGGAACTTGATGTTGTCATCGCCCCACACGAAGCTCATGTGCGGAGTGGAGTTGATGAACGAACGCGGGTTCTTCAGGACGCCCTGCTGAACCTGCCAGGACCAGAACTGACGGGAGATCTGGAACGCTTCGTTGATCTCGACCGCTTTCGGGATCTCAACGTTGCCGTTCTTGTCTTCAGGGGTGGAGTTCAGCTCAGCCAAAGCCGA
>NZ_JBIUVK010000052.1:0-42705 GCF_044742865.1 Pseudomonas sp. NPDC087814
TGGGATGCCGAGATGAAGGAAGAAGCGACCCAGATGATCCTGCAAGGGACTCAGCTGGAGATTGAATACGCGCGTGACACCATGCCACGCGGTGTGTTGGGCATGAATGCGGCGATGATGGAGGATTACCTCAAGTTCATCGCGAATCGTCGTCTGTCGCAGATTGGTCTGAAGGAAGAGTATCCAGGGACGACTAACCCGTTCCCGTGGATGAGCGAGATCATGGACCTGAAGAAAGAGAAGAACTTCTTCGAGACCCGTGTGATCGAGTACCAGACTGGCGGCGCGCTGAGCTGGGATTGATTTAAAGCGGCCCCTTCGGGGGCCGTGTTGTTTCACCTGTCGATGTTTTTTATGCCCAATCAAACCATCAAGACACCTTGCGTCGGCCTGTGCTCCACCGTCTACGGAGACCTGGTATGCCGGGGCTGCAAGCGCTATCACCATGAGGTGATTCAGTGGAACGGCTACAACGCCGAGGAGAAACAGGCGGTGTGGCTGCGCCTGGAACAACTGCTGGTGCAGGTGATGACCAGCAAGCTGCAGGTACTGGACCCGCAGCGCCTGCGCCAGCAACTGGAAGATCGCAAGATCCGCTTTGTGCCCCACCAGTCGCCGTATTGCTGGGCGTACCAGTTGATTGCCCGGGGCGCGCGGGTGATTTCGAAGCTGGATGCGTATGGGTTGGCGCTGTTGCCGGAGTTTCGCGAGCGCAATCTGGCAGATTTGCGGGATGCGATTGACCGGGAGTTTTTCCTGTTGTCCGAGGCGCATTACGAGCGGTATATCGCGCCGGGGTTTCTGCGGGAATCGTTTGGGGCGCCGTTGATAGCCAGTATTTAGACAACCACACAGAACCAGTGTGGGAGCGGGCTTGCTCGCGAAAGCGGTGTATCAGTTGCCGGATATATTGACTGACACACCGCATTCGCGAGCAAGCCCGCTCCCACATTTAGATCTTTGTCGCTCAGGAGGTCCAGGACGGCTCGCGATCGGTCTGCACCCCATAACGCTCTATCGCCTGCTGGCAAACCTGCCTGTCCAGACTCCCCTGCTCTACTAACGCCGTCAGCGCCGCCAGCACAATGTGATACCGGTCCACCTCGAAGAAATCCCGCAACGCCGCCCGGGTATCGCTGCGACCAAAGCCATCCGTCCCCAGCACGGTGTAAGCCGAATCCACGTATGACCCAATCATCTGCGGCACCGCCCTTACATAGTCAGATACCGCCACCACCGGCGCGCCCTTGGGCAAACACTCCGCCAGGTGGCTGCGCCGCGCCGGCTGTTGCGGATGCAGGCGGTTCCAGCGTTCCACGTCACGGGCGTCCCGGGCCAGTTCGCTGAAGCTGGTGACACTGAACACTTCAGCGTCAACCTGCCAATCCTCCGCCAACAATTGCGCCGCTGCCTGGGCTTCGCGCACCAGCGTGCCGGAGCCGAGCAACCGGACCATGCCGCCAGGCTGCCCGCTCAGCCGGTACATGCCTTTGATGATCGCCGCTTCGACGCCTTCCGGCAGGCTCGGCTGCGGGTAGTTTTCGTTCATCAGGGTCACGTAGTAGAACTCGTCCACATCGTGCTCCAGCATCTGGCGCATGCCATGGTCGAGGATCACCGCAAACTCGCCGGCAAACGCCGGGTCGTAGGCACGGCAATTGGGCACGGTGGCGGCCATCAGGTGGCTGCTGCCGTCCTGGTGCTGCAAGCCTTCGCCACCCAGGGTGGTGCGCCCGGCAGTGGCGCCCAGCAGAAAACCTCGGGCACGCTGGTCGGCGGCGGCCCAGATGAGGTCCCCCACGCGCTGGAAACCGAACATCGAGTAGTAGATGTAAAACGGCAGCATCCGCAGGCCATGCACCGAATAACTGGTGGCCGCCGCGACCCAGGAACTGATGGCGCTGGCTTCGCTGATGCCTTCTTCAAGGATCTGCCCGTCGGTGGCTTCGCGGTAGCTGAGGATCGAGCCGATGTCTTCGGGCTCGTAGCGCTGGCCGACGCTGGAATAGATGCCGATCTGCTTGAACAGGTTGGCCATGCCGAAGGTGCGCGCCTCATCGGCGACGATGGGCACGATGCGCGGGCCGAGGGCCTTGTCCTTGAGCAGATTGGTGAGCATGCGCACAAAGGCCATGGTGGTGGACATTTCCTTGCCCTCCGCCTGGGTGGCAAACGCGCCGTAGCCCGACACCGGCGGGACACTCACGGTGGGCGCCTGCTGGCCACGGCTCGGCACATACCCGCCGAGGGTGGCGCGGCGCTGGTGCAAGTAGCGCATTTCGAGACTGTCTTCAGCCGGTTTGTAGAAGCTCAGGGATTCGGCCTGTTCATCCGACAGCGGCAACTGGAAGCGATTGCGGAAGGCGATCAAGGCCTCGCGGTCGAGCTTCTTCTGCTGGTGGGTGGTCATCTTGCCCTGCCCGGCCTCGCCCATGCCAAAGCCCTTTTTGGTCTGGGCCAGGATCACCGTGGGTTTGCCGGCGACCCGGCGCGCCGCGTGATAGGCGGCGTGGATCTTGACCATGTCATGGCCGCCACGCTTGAGCCGGTCGATCTGCTCGTCGCTCAGGCCCTCGACCAGTTTGGACAGCGCCTCGCTTTGGCCGAAGAAATGTTCGCGGTTATAGGCGCCGTCCTTGGCGGCGAAGGTCTGGAACTGTCCGTCCACCGTCTGCGACAAGGTGCGTACCAGCGAGCCGTCGGCGTCCTTGGCCAGCAAGGCGTCCCAATCCGAGCCCCAGACCAGCTTGATCACGTTCCAGCCGGCACCGGCGAACAACGCCTCCAGCTCGTCGATAATTCGCCCGTTGCCACGCACCGGGCCGTCGAGCCGTTGCAGGTTGCAGTTGACCACCCAGGTCAGGTTGTCCAGGCCTTCACGGGCGGCCAGGGTCAGGGCCGACATGCTTTCCGGTTCGTCCATCTCGCCGTCGCCGAATACGCCCCAAACGTGACGGTCGGTAGTGTCCTGCAAGCCGCGGTGTTGCAGGTAGCGCATGAACCGCGCCTGGAAAATCGAGCTGATGGGGCCAATGCCCATGGACCCGGTGGGAAATTGCCAGAAGTCCGGCATCAACCACGGATGGGGATAGCTGGACAAACCTCGGGCGCCCGCCTTGCCTGCACCGATTTCCTGGCGATAGTGGGCCAGGTCGGCCTCGGTCAGGCGCCCTTCAAGGAAGGCGCGAGCATAGATGCCGGGGGCGGAATGCGGCTGGTAGAACACCAGGTCGCCGCCAAAACTGTCGTTGCGGGCACGGAAAAAGTGGTTGAAGCCCACCTCGAACAAATCCGCCGCGCTGGCGTAGCTGGCGATATGCCCGCCCAGTTCGCCATAGGCCTGGTTGGCGCGCACTACCATGGCCAGGGCGTTCCAGCGCACCACTGAGGCCAGGCGTTCTTCAGTGGCCAGGTCGCCGGGAAACGGCGGTTGCTGCTCCACGGCGATGCTATTGATGTAGGGCGTGCCATGCCGGGGTTTCCAGGCGATGTGCGGCGCGCCGCCGGCATCCGCCAGCATGTCGAGGATCTCCCGTGCGCGCGCCGCGCCGGCGTTGGCCACCAGGGAGGCCAGGGCATCGCGCCATTCGGCCAGTTCTTCCTGGTCCATCGCTGTCTGACTCACTGCACTCGCGAAACCGTTCATGGGCACCTCCGGGCTTTTTTTCCAGTTTATGTCGGTGCCAAGGGATTTTTTGACTGTTGTGCGCCGCCTCTCGGGGCCTTTTGAGCATAAATCACTGCCAATCAGCAGATTCAAAGCACGTTGTGCTTCAACTCCCGAACACCCCGCAATTGTGTTTAAAATGCCGCCCGCTCAATGACCGACGTTGCCCGATGAACCCAGACGCACTCGCCACCCTGCACACCCATTTGCTGAACGCCCTGCAAACCGTCCCCGCCGAGACCCGGCGCCTGTTTCACGGGCGTGGCCGCTGCTGGCCGGGCCTGGAGCAACTGACGGTGGACTGGCTGCAAGGCGTGGTGCTGGTCTCGCTGTTCAAGGAGCCAGAAGCCACGGAGCTTGAGGCCTTGAAGCAGATGCTGGTGCAGATCGACTGGCGGTCATTCGGCGCCCATACCGTGGCGCTGCAACACCGCTACCTGCCGCAAAGCACCACCGAATGGCTGCTGGGCGAGGTGGTCGACGAACTGACCATCACCGAAGGCGGCCTGCGCTACCTGATCGACCTGGGCAAAAAGCAGAACAGTGGGCTGTTCCTCGACATGCGTTACGGCCGCAACTGGGTACGCGAACAGGCTCATGGCCTGCGGGTGCTGAACCTGTTCGCCTACACCTGTGGTTTCTCCGTGGCGGCCATCGAAGGCGGCGCCGAGCATGTGGTGAACCTGGACATGGCCCGTGGCGCCCTGAGCCGGGGTCGCGACAATCACCGCCTGAACGGCCACGACCTGAGCAAGGTGACGTTCCTCGGCCACGACCTGTTCAAGTCGTGGGCCAAGGTCACCAACAGCGGCCCGTACGACCTGGTGATCATCGACCCGCCCTCGTTCCAGAAAGGCAGTTTCCTTTTGACCAAGGACTACCAGCGGGTGCTGCGTCGCCTGCCGGATTTGCTCACGGCCCAGGGTACGGTGCTGGCGTGCATGAACGACCCGGCGTTCGGCGAAGACTTCCTGATCGACGGCGTAACCCGCGAAGCGCCTGGCCTGCGCTTTGACCAGCGGCTGGAAAACCCGCCGGAATTCCCCGATATCGACCCGCAAAGCGGATTAAAGGCACTGGTGTTTCGCCAAGGCTGATGCCGAAACGTCCTGCGCTTGCTACGCTTAACCTACGCCGGGTGGTGAACCTTATCCCACCCTTCCCGGTCGATACCTGCACACTCTGGCCAGATTCGACGGTGCTACCCCGTCGGCTGCCCTGTTTCACCTTTTGGAGAACGCCCCTGTGATATCGACCCTGCATGTAGCCCGTCTCAAGGCCTGGGGCGCCCATGGTTTTACCGCCACCGGCGTGGTGCTGGCCTTCCTCGCCACCCTGGCACTGCTCGACAACCAGCCCAAGGCTTGCCTGCTGTGGCTGGGCCTGGCCTTGATCGTCGATGGGGTCGACGGCTCTCTCGCGCGACGGGTGAATGTGCAAACAGTGCTGCCAAGCTTCGATGGCTCGGTATTGGACCTGGTGATTGATTACCTGACGTACGTGTTTATTCCGGCGCTGTTTATCTATCGCTATATCGCCCTGCCGGACTTCACCCCGTTGTTTACGGTGTCGGTGATTCTGGTGTCGTCGCTGTTCTGCTTCTGCAACGTCAACATGAAGAGCAAGGACAACTACTTCGTCGGCTTCCCCGCCGCATGGAACGTGGTGGCGCTGTGCGTCTATATCATCCAGCCGGAAGCCTGGGTCACCTTGCTCACCGTGATCGGCCTGGCGTTGCTGACCGTGACGCCGATGAAGTTCCTGCACCCGTTCCGGGTCAAGCGCTTCATGCCGATCAATATTGCCGTGACCACCATCTGGTTGCTGTGCAGCCTGCTGCTGGTGATCGACTTCCCGTACACCAATCGCCTGACCCTGGGCCTGTGGTTGCTGATGTCGGCGTACTTCCTGGGGATCTGCATCTGGCGGACCGCACTGGAGTGGGTCGAAACACATAAATAGCCAAGCAGGCACGGTTGAAATGTGGGAGCGGGCTTGCTCGCGAAGGCGGTGGATCAGCCACTCTATCCAGTGACTGACACTGCGCATTCGCGAGCAAGCCCGCTCCCACATTGGGCATGCATCCCGTGACGCTCTGCGTCACCCTTGCGGCAGCAGGACGCGGAGCGTCCAAGGCGGCATTCCCACGCAGAGCGTGGGAACGATCATAGTCGCAGGCCCCCACGCTAATCGGTAAGATACCGGCCTTTCGCGCAGCCCTTGCTGCGCCCTGCCGACTAAGTCTTGCCCATGCCCTTCGAACTCAGCGTTGACCTCACCACCCTGGCGATCCTCGCCGTGGTTGCCTTTATCGCCGGTTTCATCGACGCCATCGCCGGCGGTGGCGGCCTGCTCACCACGCCCGCCCTGCTGACCGCCGGCATGCCGCCCCACCTGGTGCTGGGCACCAACAAGCTCAGTTCCACCTTCGGCTCGGCCACTGCCAGCTTTACCTTCTACCGGCGCAAGCTGTTTCATCCGCGCCAGTGGGTGCACGCCATCGTCGGCACCCTGGTCGGTGCACTCACCGGCGCGGTCGTGGCCCATTACCTGCCGGCAGAAACCCTGAACAAGATGCTCCCGGTGATTGTGTTCGGCTGCGGTTTGTATTTGCTGTTCGGCGGCACGCCCAAGGCGGCGCTGGACAACGACGCACCGGTCAAGAAGAAATGGCAGTCCACCCAGGGCTTTGGCCTGGGTTTCTACGACGGCGTCGCCGGCCCGGGCACCGGGGCCTTCTGGACCGTGAGTACCATGCTGTTGCACCCCATCGACCTGGTAAAGGCCAGCGGCGTGGCGCGCAGCATGAACTTCGTCAGCAACGCGGCGGCGCTGACGGTGTTCATTTTCAATGGCTCGGTAGACTGGATTGTCGGCCTGTGCATGGGCGTGTCGGTGATGTGCGGCGCTTTTTTTGGCGCACGCAGCGCCATCAGCGGCGGCGCCAAGTTCATTCGCCCGGTGTTCATCACAGTGGTGCTCGGCCTGACGGTGCGCCTAGCCTGGCAGCACTGGTTCAGCGCGGCCTAGGCGACGGGCCAGGTAGAGGTCGATCAGGTAGCGCGCAATCGAGCGCGACGCCGGCAACGGCGGCAGTTCATGGATGTTGAACCACTGCGCGTCTTCGATCTCGTCAGCCTGGGGCACAATGTCGCCGCCGGCGTACTCGGCGTGAAAGCCCAGCATCATCGAGTGCGGGAACGGCCAGCACTGGCTGCCCATGTACTGGATGTTCTTGACCTCCACCTGCACTTCTTCACGCACCTCGCGAATCAGGCAGTCCTCGGCCGACTCGCCCGGCTCGGCAAACCCCGCCAGGGTGCTGTAGACACCCGTGACAAAGCGCGGCGAACGGGCCAGCAGGATCTCGTCGCCACGGGTCACCAACACGATCATGCTCGGCGAGATCCGCGGGTAGCTGCGCAGGTCACAGGCCTGGCAGAACATCGCCCGCTCCCGTGGCACCTGCACCATCGCCTGGCCGCAACTGCCGCAAAAACGATGCTCCCGGGCCCAGGTGCCGATTTGCGCGGCGTAGCCCAGGACTTTGTACAGCGTGTGATCGCCCTGCAGCATGAATGCCCGCAGGCCCTGCCAGCCGCAGCCCGGAACGTCGGCGGGGCTGTTGAGTTCCAGCAGGTACACCGGCTCGCCGTCCAGGTGACCGATGCCATGCTCGGCGAACACCGAGAGGTCCTGGCGCTTGAGCCATTCCCGGGGAAACAGCGGGCCGTTCTGGTCGTGTAAAAAGCCTTCACGGCTGCGGGCCACGGCCCAGCCGCCCGGGGCGTCGTTGTCCAGCAGCGTTGTGGTAATCCAGCCTGGGGTCATGTTCAGTCAATCCACGAAGTCGGGTTTCTGCTTGCTCATATGGGCCGCGATGGCCACGCGCAGGTCGTTGGATTGCAACATAGCTGAGTTCCAGGTGGCAACGTATTCCAAACCGTCATTGATCGTGTGGTCACGCATGTAGCTGATCATCGCCTTGGTGCCGGTGACCGCGATCGGCGATTTGGCGGCGATTTCCCGGGCGATTTCCAGCACGCCGGCCAGCAGGCTCTGGTGATCGCTGTACACCCGATTCACCAGGCCGATGCTGCGCGCCTCTTCGGCGCCGAACTGGCGGCCGGTGTAGGCCAGCTCGCGCAGCATGCCATCGCCGACGATGCGCGGCAGGCGTTGCAGGGTGCCGACGTCGGCGGCCATGCCGATGTCGATTTCCTTGATGGAGAATTGCGCATCTTCGGCGGCGTAACGCATGTCACAGGCGCTGATCAGGTCGATGGCGCCGCCGATGCAGTAGCCATGGATCGCCGCGAGTACCGGCTTGCGGCAGTTGTCGACGGCGTTGAAGGAGGCTTGCAGTTCGAGGATCTTGCGCCGCAGCAGGCGCGCGTTGCGGCCCACGTCCTTGCCGAACTCGTTGGCGACCGAGGCCAGCAGCATCAGGTCGATGCCGGAGGAGAAATGCTTGCCGGCGCCGCTGATGACCACGGCTCGCACCGCGTCGGTGTCTTCGACCCATTGGAAGATGTCGATGATCTCGGTCCAGAACGCCGCGTTCATCGCGTTGATCTTTTCCGGGCGATTGAGCTGCACATGGGCGACGTTGCCGCTGAGTTCGACGACAAAGGCTTGGTATTCGGACATGGCAGTGATCCTTGACTGGCGGCTGGAATAGGGGCCGAACTATAACAAGGCACCGCGTGAGGTGGTAAGGCTGTGCAAACGCCAAATTCGGGACTGAAGAACGATGAAGATCAAATGTGGGAGCTGGCTTGCCTGCGATGGCGGTGTATCAGTTAGCAAAGATGCAAGCTGACCCACCGCCATCGCAGGCAAGCCTGCTCCCACAATGGTTTTGTGGTGTTCTTTAACTCGGCAGCCAGAGCCGGAAGCGTGCGCCACCCAATGGCGAAGCCTGGGCCGTCAATGTTCCGCCCTGCGCCTCCAGCGCCCGCCGGCTGATGGCCAATCCCAGGCCAAAACCGCCAGTGGCTCGATCCCGGCTGCGATCCAGCCGGTAGAACGGCTCGAAAATCCGCTCCCGCTGGTCAACCGGAATGCCAATGCCGTCATCATCCACGCAAATCTCGCACCCCCTGGGACACACCTTCACCCCCACCTGAATTCGCCGCTCGCAATACCGCATGGCGTTGCGCAGCAGGTTTTGCAGGGCCCGGGCGGTCAGGCGCGGGTCCAGGGTGAAGCGTTCCACGGCGCAGTCCAGCATCACGTCCATCACGATATCCGGGTTTTCCAGTTCGTCGTCGACGCTGCCCAGGATGCTGTCGATGAACTCATCCAGCACCACTTCCACCCGCTCGGGTGTTTGCGCCGGGTTTTGCAAACGGCTGTAGGAGAGCAGCTCCAGCACCAGCTCATCCAGCTCGCGAATGTGCGCCACCAACCCTTGCAGCCGCTCACGGCTGGCCGCCGGGAGGTCGTCGGACAGCGCCAGGGCCAGGCCGAAGTCCAGGCGCGTCAGCGGCGTACGCAGTTCATGGGAGACGGCATTGAGCAAGTCGCGTTGCTGGTTGAGCAGCTGTTCGATGTCGTTGGCCATGGTGTCGAACACCGCCGCCAGGCTGCCGATGTTGGAGCTGGGCGGGATTTTTGTGCGGGCCGCAAGGTTGCCCTGGCCGAGTTGCGCGGCGGTGCTTTTCAGGCGTTCCAGGTCGCGCCAGTGGGGCCGCAGCCAGAACAGCAGGCATGCCAGCAGCGCCGCGCCGATCAGCACGTTCATGCTCCAGTACAGCAGGTTCATGTCCAGCGGGTCCGGCGGTACCGAGACCTTGACCACCAACTGGTCGTCCAGGGCCGAGCTGACGTCGTCCGCCCAGCCCCACTCGCCCAGGCGAATCACCATCTGGTCTTTTTCCAGCAGGCGCTGTTCTTCAGGGGTGTAGCTGGCGTCCTGGATACGCAGCAGTTGCACCTTCAGCGGCGCAAAATCCGCCGACAGGCGCACGGTGATATTGGCCCACTGCTCCATCGGCACCCGTCGGTACTCCTTGACGATCAGGCTCTGCATGCCTCGGGACTGCTCGATGTTGTAGTTCATGTAACGGTGTTCAAACAGCTGGATCACCGCCCGGGGCACCAGGTAGATCGCGGCGGCGAAGGTGACGATGGTGATCAGGTACAGCCGAATCAGGACGCGAAACATGGCTCAGCATTCCCACTCGGAACGGCTGAACAGGTAGCCCTTGCCCCACACCGTCTTGATCTTGCGCGCCTCGCCCGCGTGGTCGTCGAACTTGCGCCGCAGCTTGGAAATCGCCACGTCCACCGAACGGTCGGTGCCGTTGAACTCGATGCCGCGCAGGCGTTGCAGGATCTGGTCGCGGCTGAGCACTTCGCCGGCGTGCCGGGCCAGCACCACCAGCAGGTTGTATTCACCGCTGGACAGCTCAACCGGCTGGCCGCGCCAGGTCACGGTACGTTCCGACAGGTCGATGCACAGGTTGCCCATCAGGATCTGGTCGTTGGCCACCTGGGGTTCGGTGAGGCTGCTGCGGCGCAGCAAGGTTCGCACCCGCGCCAGCAATACCCGCGGCTCGCAGGGTTTGGTGACGTAGTCGTCGGCGCCCATTTCCAGGCCCAACACCTGGTCGTGGCTGTCGTCGCGGGCGGTGAGCATCAGGATCGGCAGCGTGGCCGAGTCGGCCCGCAGCAACCGGCAGACCTGCAGGCCGTCGAGGCCCGGCAGCATCAGGTCGAGAATCACCAGGTCCGGTGGGTTGAGCCGCGCACGCTCACGCACGTGGTCGCCACGGCTGAGCACACTGACGTGATAGCCGTTGCGTTCCAGGTAACTGGCGATCAATTCGGAGAGCGCGGCGTCGTCTTCCACCAGAAGAATGTTGGGCATGGTATTTCCAAATAATACAATTTCTGAGTAGTACGCAAATCCAATGTGGGAGCGGGCTTGCTCGCGAAGGCGGTGTGTCAGCCGCCGTATGCGTTGACTGAAACACCGCTTTCGCGAGCAAGCCCGCTCCCACATTTGATCTTCGGTGTCAGGAAGATCGTGTAAGGTTCGGCGGTTATGAAGGATATACGCCCGCGTGCATCTGTGGGTCGCACCTTACATTTCTTCACACACCACCTACAGAGCTTCACAGCACTGTGGCGGGGGCGCCCGTAGGATGCGCCAGTCAATATTGGGATATGAGCATGTCGAAGAATCTGTTTGCGCCGTTTTGCCTGTTGGCCCTGACACTGGCGTTGAGCGCGTGTGGCAAGTCGGCGGACGACGCCGCCGAGGCGCCGCTGGCCAAGGTGCGGATCGAAACCCTGGAAGCCAAGCCCCTGTCCATCACCAGCGAGTTGAGCGGACGGATTGCCGCGCCACGCATCGCCGAAGTGCGCGCCCGGGTGGCCGGCGTGGTGTTGCAACGGGTGTTCAAGGAAGGCCATGACGTCAAACAGGGCGATGTGCTGTTCCGGATTGACCCGGCGCCGTTCAAGGCCGACCTCGACAGCGCCCAGGCCAGCCTGCGCAAGGCCGAGGCCAATGCATTCCAGGCGCGCCTGCAAGAGCAGCGCTACAGCCAACTGGTGGAAGGCAACGCCATCAGCGGCCAGGAATACGACAACGCCCGCGCCGCCGCCCGGCAAACCGCCGCCGATGTGGCCGCCAACCAGGCCGCCGTGCAGCGCGCCAAATTGAACCTGGGTTATGCCACCGTGACTGCGCCGATTTCCGGTCGGATTGGCCGTGCGCTGGTGACCGAAGGTGCGCTGGTGGGCCAGAACGAAGCCACACCGATGGCGCTGATCCAGCAACTGGACCCGATCCACGCCGACCTGACCCAATCCACCCGCGAGCTGAACGACCTGCGCCGGGCCTTTCGCGCCGGGCACTTGAAGCAAGTCGGCCAGGACCAGGCCAAGGCCACGCTGATCCAGGATGACGGCAGCCTGTATCCGCTGCCGGGCAAGTTGCTGTTCGCCGAGATCAGCGTCGACCCGGGCACCGGGCAGATCATCTTGCGCAGCGAGTTCCCCAACCCGGACCTCGACCTGCTGCCCGGCAGCTTTATCCGCGTACGCCTGGAGCAAGCCGTCGATCAGCAAGGGATCAGCGTGCCGCAGCGGGCGATCACCCGCGACAGCGCCGGGATCCCGATGGTGTTACTGCTGGACGCCGAGCAAACCGTGAGCCAGCAGCCGGTAGAACTGGGTTCGGTGGTTAATGACCGCTGGGTGGTGACCCGCGGCCTGAAGGCCGGTGACCGTATCGTCGTCGAAGGCCTGCAACACGCCCGCCCTGGCGAGAAAGTCCAGGTCGACGACAGCCCCGCGCCCATCGCCCAGGCATCCGGCCAATAAGGATCGTTAAACATGCCGCAGTTCTTTATTGACCGCCCGATCTTCGCCTGGGTGGTCGCCCTGTTTATCCTGCTGGCCGGCGCCCTCGCCATCCCGCAGTTGCCAGTCGCGCAGTACCCCAACGTCGCGCCGCCAAAAGTCGAGATCTATGCGGTGTACCCGGGTGCCTCCGCGCAAACCCTGGACGAAAGCGTGGTCAGCCTGATCGAGCAGGAGCTTAACGGCGCCGATCACCTGCTGTATTTCGAATCCCAGAGCAGCCTCGGTTCGGCCACCATCACCGCCACCTTTCAGCCGGGCACCGACCCGGAGATGGCCCAGGTTGACGTGCAAAACCGTCTCAAGGCCGTGGAGCCGCGCCTGCCCCAAGCCGTGACGCAGCAAGGCTTGCAGGTGGAGAAAGTCTCCGCCGGCTTCCTGCTGCTGGTCACCCTGACCTCCAGTGACGGCAAGCTCGATGACGTAGCACTCAGCGATTACCTGGCGCGCAACGTGATGAACGAACTCAAGCGCCTGGACGGTGTGGGCAAGGCCCAGCTGTACGGCGCCGAACGCGCAATGCGCATCTGGATCGACCCGCAGAAGCTGATCGGCTTCAACCTGACCCCGGCCGACGTCAACGCGGCGATTGCGGCGCAGAACGCCCAAGTGTCGGCCGGCAGCATCGGCGATTTGCCAGGCACCAAAACCCAGGAAATCACCGCGTCGATCCTGGTGAAAGGCCAACTGTCGACCCCGGCCGAATTTGCCGACATCGTGCTCAAGGCCAACCCGGACGGTTCCACCGTGCGCGTCGGTGACGTGGCGCGGGTGGAAATCGGCAGCCAGGAATACCAGTTCTCCACCCGCCTGAACGGCAAGCCGTCCACCGCCGTCAGCGTGCAGCTGTCACCGGGCGCCAACGCCTTGAGCACCGCAACCCTGGTGCGGGCGAAGATGGACGAACTGGCGCGCTACTTCCCGGCCAACGTCGAATACAAAATTCCGTACGACACCTCGCCGTTCGTGAAGGTCTCGATCACCAAGGTGGTGTACACCCTGGGCGAAGCGATGTTGCTGGTGTTTGCGGTGATGTTCCTGTTCCTGCAGAACATCCGCTACACGCTGATCCCGACGCTGGTGGTGCCGATCGCCTTGATGGGTACCTTTGCGACGATGCTGTTGCTGGGTTTCTCGATCAACGTGCTGACCATGTTCGGCATGGTATTGGCCATCGGCATTTTGGTGGACGATGCGATTGTGGTGGTGGAGAACGTCGAGCGGATCATGGTCACCGAGGGCCTGTCGCCCAAGGAGGCCACCCGCAAGGCCATGGGCCAGATTACCGGGGCGATTGTCGGTATCACCCTGGTGCTGGTGGCGGTGTTCCTGCCGATGGCGTTCATGCCGGGTTCGGTGGGCGTGATCTATCAGCAGTTCTCGTTGTCGATGGCCACCTCGATCCTGTTTTCGGCATTCCTCGCCCTGACCTTGACCCCAGCCCTGTGCGCGACCTTGCTCAAGCCGATTGCCAAGGGCGAGCACCATGAGAAAGGCGGGTTCTTCGGCTGGTTCAACCGGCGCTTCGAGCAGTTCACCGACCGCTATGAAGGCTGGGTGGCCTACGCCCTCAAGCGCAGCGGGCGTTACCTGTTGATCTATCTGGTGCTGGTGGTGGGGCTTGGGGTGCTGTTCGCCCGCCTGCCCTCGTCCTTCCTGCCGGTGGAAGACCAGGGCTACACCATCACCGATATCCAGCTGCCGCCGGGTGCCAGCAAAAACCGCACGGTGCAGGTCGCCGAGCAGATCGAGGCACACAACGCCGGCGAGCCGGGCGTGGGCGATACCACGATGATCATGGGTTTCAGCTTCTCCGGTTCGGGGCAGAACGCCGCGCTGGCGTTTACCACGCTCAAGGACTGGTCGGAGCGCAGCAGCAAGGATTCCGCCGCGGCCATTGCGGACCGTGCCAACGCGGCTTTCAGTGAGCTGAAGGACGCGATTGCCTATGCAATCCTGCCGCCGCCGGTGGATGGCCTGGGCACCTCCAGTGGTTTCGAGTTCCGCCTGCAGGACCGGGGTGGCGTCGGCCATGCCGCCTTGATGGAGGCCCGTACCGAACTGCTGGCCGCCGCCGAGAAAAGCCCGATCCTGGCCAACGTGCGTGAAAGCGCCCTGGCCGAGGCACCTCAGGTACAGCTGGAAGTTGACCGCAAGCAAGCCAATGCCCTGGGCATTTCCTTTGCCGATATCGGCAATGTGCTGTCCTCGGCCATCGGTTCGGCCTATATCAACGACTTCCCCAACCAGGGCCGCATGCAGCGGGTGGTGGTGCAGGCCGAAGGTGATCAGCGCAGCCAGGTGGCCGACCTGATGAAGATCCATGTGCGCAACAACGCCGGGAAGATGGTGCCGCTGTCGGCCTTCGTCGAGGCGCGCTGGATTCAGGGCCCCGCCCAGTTGACCCGCTACAACGGCTACCCGGCCATCGCGATTTCCGGTGAATCGGCACCGGGCCACAGTACCGGCGAGGCGATGGAGGAAATCCAGCGCCTGGTCAGCCAACTGCCCGCCGGCCTGGGCCAGGAATGGACCGGCCTGTCGTTGCAGGAGCGCTTGTCCGGCTCCCAGGCCCCGCTGCTGCTCGGTTTGTCGCTGCTGATCGTGTTCCTGTGCCTGGCGGCGCTGTATGAGAGCTGGTCGATTCCGACCTCGGTGCTGCTGGTGGTGCCCCTCGGCGTGCTCGGCGCGGTATTGGCCGTAAGCTTGCGCGGGATGCCCAACGATGTGTTCTTCAAGGTCGGCCTGATTACCATCATTGGGCTGTCGGCGAAGAACGCGATCCTGATCATCGAGTTTGCCAAGGACCTGTATGACCAGGGTGAAGACCTGATTGACGCCACGTTGAAAGCCGCACGCTTGCGCCTGCGGCCAATCATCATGACGTCCCTGGCGTTCATCCTCGGTGTGGTGCCGTTGGCGATTGCCACGGGCGCCAGCTCGGCCAGCCAGCAGGCCATCGGTACCGGGGTGATCGGCGGGATGATTACCGCGACGCTGGCGGTGGTGTTTGTGCCGGTGTTCTTCGTCGTGGTCATGAAGCTGGTGCGCAAGCGCCACACGTAATAAATGCGCTATGGTGCTTACACATCCCTGATTTGTGAGCGCCATGCCCTTCCTCGCACGCACCCACCCTCGCCTGTCCTGCGCCGCCGTCCTGGGCCTGGCGGTGGGGCTCCTGGCTCCCGCCGACACAATCATCAGCAAAATCCTCATCGGCTGGAACGCCGGGGTCTGGACCTACCTGGTGCTGATGCTGTGGCTCACCAGCCATTCCCGCGCCGACGACGTAAAGCGCATCGCCGAGATCGAGGACGAAAACGCCGGCCTGGTGTTGTTCATGGTGTGCATCGCGGCGATTGCCAGCCTGGCGACCATCACCCTGAACCTGGTGGGCACCAAGGACCTGAGCGATAGCCAGCGCCTGTTGCACTACGGTTTTACCGGCCTGACAGTGGTTGGCTCATGGTTGCTGATCGGGGTGATTTTCAGCGTGCACTATGCGCGCCTGTATTACACCTGGGACGGCCCCGAGCCGGCACTGCGCTTTGCCGAGGATTTACGCACGCCCAATTACTGGGACTTCCTGTACTTCTCGTTCACCATCGGCGTGGCGGTGCAAACAGCGGATGTCGGGGTTGCCACGCGTACCATGCGCAAGGTGGTGCTGGGGCAATCGTTGATCGGGTTCCTGTTCAACACGGCGATTCTGGGGTTCTCGATCAACATCGCCGCCGGATTGTTTGGATGAAGCTGCACAAACCTTCTAGACGCTAAGCTCCTGCAGGAGCGAGCTTGTTCGCTCTTGCAGTGTTCCACCCCATAGGTATTTTATGGCCGCCCACAACTGGATCGACCTGGCTCAGGACGCCGACACCGGCATCGAGACCCTGCGCGCGCATTTCGAGGGCCACGCCTACGACCCGCACTGGCACGACAGCTACCTGGTGGGCGTCACGGAGCAAGGTGTGCAGCAGTTCAACTGCCGGCGCACCCGCCATAACAGCGTGCCCGGCCAGGTGTTCCTGGTGGAGCCCGGCGAGCTGCACGACGGCGACGCGCCCACGGCGGACGGTTTTACCTACCACATGCTTTACCTCGACCCGCAGTGGTTGGCGCGGGAAGTCAGCGCAGTGTTCGAAGAAGCGCCGCTCGACAGCCAGCTGGGGTTTGCCAGCACCCTGGCCAGCGACCCGCGCCTGGCCCTGGCCACCAGCCGGGCCTTCCAGACCTTGCACGGAGGTGAGCTGCGCATCGTGCGGCAACAGGCGATGGACCAACTGCTCGAACGCCTCACTGCGCAACTGCACTGGCGCACCCGCTACCATGAAGACCCTCGCCTGCCACGGGTGGCGCACAAGGCCCGGGAATACCTGCATGCGCACCTGCAGCAAGATGTGGGCATGGATGAACTGGCGCTGGCCTGCGGCGTCGATCGCTTTCGCCTTACCCGCGCCTTCAAGAGCGCCTTCGGCCTGCCACCCCATGCCTACCTGGTGCAACTGCGCCTGGCCCGCGCCCGGCATTGGCTGGCCAACGGCAAGCAACCCGCCGACGTAGCGATTGCCCTGGGCTTTGCCGACCAGAGTCACCTGGGGCGCTGGTTCGTGAGGGCGTATGGCCTGACGCCGGCGGCGTATCGCAAGCGGTGTTCAAGCGTTTTGCAGCGCTAGCTGCGCCACCACCACTCGTCGGCACTGTCAATTCTCACAGGTTCGCCACGCCCCCCGATAGGTGTTTGATCTCCTTGTCAGCAGTCGGCCACTCAGGGCCGCGCCTCATTCAAGGAAGCCTGTCCATGCCCAATTTTCCCATAGCCCCGGATAATGCGCCGCTGGGCGACAACAACCCGCCCGGCAACGCCCTCGTGCTGCATAACCCATCGTCAGGCCTGGCGTCGCGCCGCGTCGAAGACCTCGACCCACCCAAGTCAGCCTATCCGTCGGTCCCGCTGGATGCCACGCTGTATCCTGAAAGAGGGGTCTACGGCCTGGGCATCCGCCACGTGCGCCCCTTTGCCCAGTGGACCTTCGAACGCTGGTTCAACTTCAATTACGACTTCTACGCCCTCTACCTCAACGACCTGGTCAATGCAGTCGCCGCCGATATTGCGCTTGAAGACCGGGACCGTTACGACTTGTTCGTCCCCGAAGAATTCATCCCCGAAGGCGACGTCCAGATATACGGCCGCGTAGTGCGGGCCGGCAGCGGCCAGGAGAGTACGTCGCCGCTGCAAACCATCCTGATCAAGACCACCCGCCCCGGTGGCCGCGATAACGACCCCGGCAGCAAATGGCACCCGGGCCTGGTGATGACGGTGGAAGGCCTGCCTGAGGGCTCCACCGTTAATATAGATAATGCCAACAGCGGGGTCTGGTGCCTGATCCAGCGCTATGAAAACCTGCGCCAGAATGACCAGATCGAGCTGTCGTGGGATGGGGTTTTAGTCACGCATATCGTCAGCCCGGCCGAAGTCGCGGGTTCAGGGCCGATTCGCGTCTTTGTCTCCAGGGACATCATTTTGCAGGGTGGGCATTTCGGCAAGCTGACCCTGCGGTTTCGGGTCTCGGACGTGGTGCAAAACTTCTCCGGGGATAAGTACCAGTATTCCAAACCCTACTTCCTGGACAGCGAGCTGGATCCGAACCTGCTTTCTGCACCGATCTTCCTGGTGGATGGCGAAGAGGCGACCCAGATCGACTTCGATACCCAGAGCGAGGCAACCTTCGAAGTGCTGGTGACGGTGCCTCGGCAAACCCCGGCGCCGCTGCCGCGGCACCAATTGGCGGTGACCTTGTTCGGTACCCTGGGCGACGGTTCGACCCAGGTGTTCCCCTTGGCCCCGGTGGTGGACAGAAACCTCAGCGTTGAATTTGTCACCGTCGACCGCGAGATTATCGAACAACTGGTGGGCGGGTCCTTCCGGGTCTCGTTCCAGTGGCTGAAAAACGACGGCCGCGTGGAGCAATCCGGCAGTACCTCCGTCAGCGTGGTGGGCACGCCGGTGGCGATGCCGGCAGTGACGGTCGCACCGATCGAGGTGGGGCTGATCGAGCCCGATCAGGACATCACCGTGCAGATCCCCTTCTACGAACCCCACAACCCGGACTGGCTGGAAACCCTGGTGATCGAACATATCCGTCCTGGCGGCGGCGGCGAAGACTACGTGGAAGAACAACTGGCGGGCGCCCAGGGCGGCACGCGCTACGTCAGCAAAGAGCACCTGAAACAGTTTGAAGGCGTGGGCGACATCGCATTTTATTACCTGGTCAACGATGGCGCCGGCCACGTCCTGGACGGCAACGCATTGACCACTCGCAAGTCCCGCGAGCTGTTCGCCCACGTGGGTGAGCGCATCGGCAACATGCCGACTGCACACCTGGAAGGCGCCCTGGGCAACAACATCGACCCCAGCCATGTGACCACGCCCACCTTGCTGCTGACCCTGCCCCTGACCTTGCCCGCCCCGCACGGGCAGACCGAAGAAGGTGACCTGATCCACTGGAACGCCATCGGCTCCGGCCTTGACGGCTCGGCCAGCGGCGTTGTGCGCATCAACGGCGGCACGGCAGGCAAGCCCCTGGTTTTCCCGGTGAGCCGGGCGATCCTCGACAACAACAATAATGGCAGCCTGCGCATTACCTATAGCCTCGAACGCAGCGGCCCGCCACGCCTGGTATTGCGCTCCGAGGTGCTCAACCTGACCGTGGGCCGCGGCGTGCAACTGGACCGTCCGGTTATCGACGGCGCCACCCTGTTCCCCGACGCACTCAACCCCCTGGCCGCATTGAGCGGCGCCAAGGTCATCGTGAGATACCGGCCGATGCAGGCCACCGACCAGATCAAGGTCGACTGGTTGAGCCGCGACGGGCTGGGCAGTGCCACCGAGTACACCCTGGGCAACCCGTCCACCAACGAAGTATTCGTGACCATCCCGGCGCGCACCATCGCCAGGGGTATTCGCCCCGGTGGCAACCAGATCAGCGTGCAATACCACTTCAACCGTGGCGCCTTTCCGTACCCTTCGGACACTGTCGACCTGCACCTGCTTCCCCTCACCGGGCTGCCCACACCGACGATCGACGGCATTGGCGACAGCACCCTGCTCGACCTGTCGAAACTCAATGACCAGGCCCGCGCCCGTGTATCCGTCTGGCCGTTTATCGATGCCGGGCAGTTTATGTGGATGAGTTGGGAGGGCACGTTTGCCGACGGCAGCCCGTACCGCGAGGACACCTACACCGCCAACCTGGTCACCGAAAACGGTGCCGCCAACGGTATCTCGCCACCCGCGCCAGTGGACAAACTGCAGCGCTTGATGGATGGCTCGCACCTGACCATCCGCTTCTGGGTCAGCCTGGCAGAAAGCCCCGACAAGAACACCGCCGTGCTGTTTGGCGTGCGTGAACACCGTGTGCAAACCCTGCCCGCCGTGCTGCCGCACCCACGGTTCAACGACCAGCCCGGGGCAACGCTGACCATTCAGCCGCTGGACCACGTAGACAACGCCAGTGTCACGGTGGCGTATGGCGGCATGAATCCAAGCCATTCCATCCAGTTGCAATGGATTTTCCCGGATGGCGGTGTTGCGGATATTGGCGCCAAGGACGGCCTGGACGGCGGTCGTGTGGATTTCGTCATTACCAATGAAGTGCTGGCAGACAGCGTCGGCAAAACCATTGAGTTGCGCTATGTCGCCACCATCAATGGCAGCCCGGTGCCTTCAGAGGTTCAAGTGCTGAGGGTTGAAAGCATCGCACCAAATAACTTGCCGCGACCGTTGATCAATAGCATCGCCAATGGCGGTTCGTTGAATATGGATGCCATTGCCGGCAACCCGCTGGCCTCTGTGGCTAAATGGGATTTGAGTAAACAAGGGCAAAAAGTCTGGTTGACATGCACTGCTGACAGGGTAGAACCGTTGTACATCCTCGACGGCTATAGCATCACCTCGGCGGAAGCCAGGAACGGCTTGGCGAGCAAAGCCGTCGAGCGCAGCTGGTTCCTCTACCTGGCAAACGGCGGGATATTTACCCTGACGTGCAAGGTGACGTTTGATGGCAGTGACGATGAGTCAAGCGCGGTGGTGTTTCAGCAGACGACGTATAGCGTTGTAAGACGGGTGGGAATTATTGGCGCTATTGACGTGGCACACCTTCCTTACTCGGTAATTGCAAGCCCGGACAGTAGACGAGTATATACAACCTCGCAATCCGGGATATCAGTTATCGATACCGCCAGCAATAGCGTAATTCGCACAATCCTAGAAGTAACTTCAAACAACTGCGCAATTTCGCCAGACGGCTCAATTCTATACATAATCGGAGTTGGACGTGAAGTCAGAGCAATAAACACCACAAACTTCAATATTATCAGGAGATTTTCTATCCCCTCCCCAGCATTTGAGCTGGTACTCAACTCGAGTGGTACGCAACTTTATACCAAAAGTACAACCACCATTGACATCTACGATGCCAATAGTGGGCGCCACTTGGCTTCGATACCTGTGCCCGCAAACGGCGCAGGGAGCACAGCCTACGCAATGGCCTTTAGCGCCGACGGGAGCAGTTTTTATACCCACGGGGTGATCAGGAACGGTGTAAACGCACTATTTGTAATTGACACCAACACTTACAAGATAACTACAACAATCGAGCTACCAGGATTTGCTTACTCACTCGCGGCCGACCCTCATAATACATTGCTCATGTATTGCACGACGTCACGTGAAATACTCATCTTCAATACCGACAGCCACACACTTCACAAAACCATTTTGATCCCTAACGGCAGTCGGAGCAGTGGCATATCCGTCAATCAACAAATTGCACGCGCGTATGTGGTAACCAGTAGTAATCCAGGAACACTTCTAACTTTTGATACGCGCACGGAGGAGATAATAGGTAGTATTGATATGCCGCGCCGCGCCTACGATGTTTGCGTATTACCCGACGGTTCAAGACTTTATACAGCCGACTTTATCGACGACAAAGTGACAGTCATCGCTTTATAAGTCACAGCCAACACCGGGACAAATCCATCTTAGTCATGGATTTGTCCCGTCTTTTTATCCCCCACTCCCCCTGCCTCATATACCGATGCGCTTGCCCTGCTCAAACCTTCCAGACACGCCACCACGCCCCTGCAACCATCGACTCCATCGCCCCACTTACGGAGTCGCCCCACCATGTTCCCTACCCTGTTGCCCTTCCTTTTATTCGCTTTTGTAGCCTCCATCACCCCTGGCCCCACCAATATCCTGGTGCTGAGTAACAGCGCACGGTATGGCTTCACAGCCGCACTGCCTATCGTGCTGGGCGCATGCGCGGGGGCGGCGGGGATTGTGCTGCTGGTAGGCTCCGGCGTTGGCCAGTCGCTGGCGCACTGGCCCCGGGTGCAGGCAGCGATGCAATGGCTGGGGGTCGCCTGGCTCAGCTATCTTTCCTGGCAGATCTTCAGCGCCCCCGCCGAGTCAATCGACCCGGCTGCCGTGCAAAAACCCCTGGGCCTGGCCGGCGCCGCCAGCCTGCAACTGGTCAACCCCAAGACCTGGATGATGGCCCTGGCGGTGGTGAGCGTGTTTGCCGGCAATGGCGATGAACGCCAGAGCCATGTGCTGTACCTGTCGCTGGCGTTCTTTGTGATCGCCTTGCCGTGCCTCGGCGCGTGGGCATTGCTGGGGGTTGGAAGCAACCGGGTGTTTCGCTCGCCCAAGGCCATGCAACGGTTCAACCGCTGCATGGCGGTGTTGTTGCTGGTCTCAAGCTGGCTGAGCGTCTGGGTGTAGACACAACCGTTCGTCGGCACTGTCAGTTTTCACAGCTATCCGCTATCGGGGCTGCGGGTGTTTGATTTCCCTTGCCTATATGCACAGCCAGCGCTGTGCGTGACTTCCAGCAAGGAGTGGTCAGCATGCCCAACCAACCGATCGACCCCGATGACAATGCCTCGGTCATTGAAGACCCAGGTGTACCTGTTTCCGACAGCCCCCTGGCCCTCCTTGAGCCCGCGCCCCTGCCGGTGATCACGGCTGAAGACCTGGCCCCACCCTATTCGGCGTTCCCGCCGGTCTCGCTTGACCGGTATCCCGATGAACCTTACGCCTATGGCCTGGGCATTCGGCATGTTCAGCCCTATGCGTATTTCGTCCTGGAAAAATGGCACACCTGGGCCATCTTCGACGCCTTTGAGTTGTACCTCAATAACGATCTTCAGGTATCTG
Organism: Pseudomonas sp. NPDC087814; assembly: GCF_044742865.1. Classification (NCBI taxonomy): domain Bacteria; kingdom Pseudomonadati; phylum Pseudomonadota; class Gammaproteobacteria; order Pseudomonadales; family Pseudomonadaceae; genus Pseudomonas; species Pseudomonas sp. NPDC087814. The sequence continues at coordinate 22,266 of NZ_JBIUVK010000052.1, forward strand.
GTGTCGTCGAGATGGACCAGGATCGTTATGGCATGTACGTCATCGCCGAACGCATGCCTGAAGGTGAAGTGCAAGTGCGCGCGCGGGTACTGCGCGCAGGCAGCGGCCAGGAAAGCACCTCGCCGCCGCAAAGCATATTGATCAAGACCACCCGTCCCGGCGGGATAGAGAACAATGGTGACGACAAATGGCACAGTAAACTCAGCCTGAGTGTCGACGGCTTGCCCGAAAGCAGCACGATCAACATGGACACGATCAGTCGCGGGTTATACGCCGTGATTGCGCCCTATCCGAACGTGCGCAAGAACGACACCATTGAGTTCTATTGGGACGGAATTGAGATCAGGCACCTGGTCACGGCCGCCGAGGCTGGCGGTATCCAGCCGATCAGGGTATTTATCAGCAAGGAAAATATTCTCAAGGGCGGCCTCAACGGCGCACTCACCCTGCGCTTCAGGGTGTTCGATGTGGTTCAGAATTACTCAGGGGAAAAATACCAGTACTCCAAGCCGTATGGACTGGTCGCCGAACTGGACCCCAGCTTGATGAGCGCGCCGTTTTTCCTGGTGGATGACGCGGAAAGCCGGCAAATCGATTACGACACGCAAAGTAATTCACTGTTCGAAATCCTGTTGCAGACCCCACGGGTGACACCGGCCCCGCTGCCCCCAAACCAGGTCACGATTACCCTGACGGCCACACTGGCGGACGGCACGATCGAAGAACTGGTGCTTGATCCTGTCGAAGTCAGGAACGGTCGGGAAGAGATCTTCCCGGTGGACCGCGATTTGATCGAGCGCGTCATCGGCGGCTCGTTCAGGGCTTCATTCGTCTGGCACACCGCCACCGGTGGCCACCTCGGGCAGTCTGGCAGTGTCACCGTGACGGTGGTGGGTACACCGACCTCGATGCCGGCAGTGACCGTGACCCCGAGCGAGTTGGGCCTGATCAATCCGGACGATGATGCGTTTATCAGCATCCCGTCCTACCAGCCACACGCCTACGACTCGCTGGAAACCCTGGTCATCGAGCAGATTGTTCCAGGGGGCGGTGGAATGCGCTATTCCGACCCGCAACTGGCCGGGGACCAGGGTGGCACGCGCCGGGTTCCAAGCGAAATACTGCAACAGTTCAAGGGGCTGGGTGACGTCGCAGTGTATTACCTTGTCGACGACGGCGCGGATGCCCAGTTGCATGCCTACGGTGCGCTGATTGAACGCAAATCCCGGGTGCTGACAGTACGCATCGACGAACGCCTCGAAACCATGCCTGCCCCCACCCTGCAGGGTGCGATTGACGACAACGTTGACCCGGTTGACGTAGTGGGCGACAGCGTGCTGCTGACGCTACCCTATACGGCAACCAGGAGCCGCGACCATATCCAATGGAACATTGTGGGCACGGGCACAGGCGGTTCCGCCAGCGGTTCGGTGACGATCAACGGTGCGACACAGGGCCAGCCACTGGTACTGCCGGTGAGCCGTGCGGTGCTGGATAACAACTTCGATGGCCAACTGCGCATCACCTACAGCCTGGAACGCGAAACCCCGCTGCCGAAACTCACCTTGCGCTCGTTTACAACCCTCCTGACCGTGGGCCGTGGCGTGGAACTGGATGCGCCTGAAGTCGTGGAAGCCGAGCAGTACCCTGACCGGCTTGACCCGCTGGCAGCTCAATCGGGTGCAACGGTGCTGGTGAAATACCGGCGCATGCGCGAGAGCGAATCGTTTTCAGTGAAATGGGTGACGGCCGATCTGCTGGGCAGCACCGTCGAAACGGGTTGGGGCAACCCCGACACCAATGAAGTGGGTGTGCCGATAGAGGCCCGTACCATTGCCAAGGGCATTCGCAACGAGCGTAACCGCATCAGTGTGCAATACAGTTTTACCCGCAGCGGGTTTCTCCATGAGTCGGATACTCTGAACCTGGACCTGCTGCCGTTGAGTGGCTTACCCACACCAACCATCGACGGGGTCGGCAACAGCGTGATCCTGCCGACGAACGAGCTTGTTGCTCAAGCCCGCATCCGTGTGGCGGCCTGGCCTTTGGCCTTTGAAGAGCAGTTCATGTGGCTGCAATACACGGGTACCAACACCGACGGCAGTACGTTCAACCTGGACACTTTTATCGCCGCCCCTGTTGGAGAAAGCGCCACCCTGGGTGTCTCGCAACCCATACCGTTGGCGGAGCTGCAAGGTCTCAGGAACGAGTCGCACCTGACCATTCGCTTCTGGGTCAGCCTGGCCGAAAGCACTGATAAAAACACCGCAGTATTGTTTGGTGTACGCGAGCATATTATCCAGTCGATCCCCGCCACATTGCCGCGCCCGGCCTTTGCCAACCTGCAAGGCGCCACCTTGACCATCGACCCACAGGACTGGCAGAACAACGCCTATGTGGCGGTGGCCTATAACGAAATGACCGCGGCCCACCGCATCGCCCTCGAGTGGATTTACCCGAACGGCACCATGGCGACCATCCCGGCGCAGAACGGTAACACCAATAAGCGCGTCGACTTTCAGATCAGCCGGGACATCCTCGCCAACAGCGCGGGCAAATTGATCGAGCTCCGTTATATGGCGACGATAGGGACGACTATTGTCCCGTCAGAAACACAGAAGCTGACCGTCAACCGTGTTCCGTCCTCGGCGCTGCCTCGGCCGCTGATCAATGGCGTCCCTACAGGCGGTGAGTTGAACCTCAATAACTTCAGCACCAATGCCACCTTGAGTGTTGCCCCTTGGCCTTTGGCCGCAACGGGCCAGAAGGTCTGGGTGCAACTGACCAGGGCGGGCAGCGCGCCGTTGAATGTGCTGACAAACTACAGCCTGCTGGCGGGAGAAGTATCGACCGGCTTGGTGAACAAGGCGGTACTGCGCACATGGCTGGACGGGCTGCCTAACAACAGCACCATCACCGTAACGTGCAAGGTAACGTTTGATGGCAGCAGCGTTGAATCCACGGCCATTACGTTCCCCACTGCGACCTATACGGTAATCACTTCGCTGAGGATTGATCAGAGTCAAATGAACTTGAACGGTACAAGGGTGCTCACCAACTGGCCCGCAACCGGGAGGGATTGGGCGGGCAATACGCAGACACGAGTAGCCAGCGGAGGGGTTGGTTCTTATTCCTACGCGTCCAGCGCACCTACTATTGCTTCAGTACACTTAACCACGGGAAAAGTAACAGGCAATCGTAATGGTACGGCGACGATCACCGCGAGAGACAGAAATAATATTTCGCGGTCCTATACGGTCGTTGTCTCTAACATCTTCCAACTACAAGTCAATGAAACACACCAGTCTCCTACTGCTGCTATTAACTGGATGAACTCAATAGGAGGACGCCCACTTGTAATAGGCAACAGCGGAAATGGATCGATAATTTCCGCGTTAAGCTCTATATACAACCCTCCTCCAAGACTCAGAGAGTATGGACTTTGTTCATTCAATGGTGATTGGTACAACTTCATAACGATAGGAACCGGACCGCTATACTGGGTGGCTGTGCGCGGGCATTACAACATGTCAGCGTGGTGCATGACTCCCTATTAAAAAATCAAGATACTTAACCCCACAAAAAAAGGAAGCCTCGGCTTCCTTTTTTCTTTACCCCTGTTTCCTAGAAATCGTAACGCACTCCCACATTAACCCCCCACGGCTGATCCACCTTCTTGCCTTGGGCATGTTCAATATCAGCGTGCAGCTTGACGTTCTTCGACACCGACATCGCCACGCCCGCTGCCACTTCGATACGCGAACCGAACACATCGTTGTTGAAGCGCTGGTCGTTCACCTTGACCTTGTTGCTGTGGTTGAACTCATGGGCCAACGCTGTACGCAGGTAGGGCTGCAGCACCCCGCCGCTCTCCAGCTGGATATTCTTGCCACCTGTCACGCCGAGCTTGCCCACCACGGAGGCGCTGCGATCACCCTTGGCCTGCAGGCCATTGTCCAGCTCGTAACTTTGCGCCTGGATAATCGCTGTGCTCAGTTGCGAGTACGGTTCTACAAAGTAACCATCGTCGAGCTTGATATGCCGGCCGACTTCCGCCGATGCGCTCACGGCATTCTGCGTGTAGTTGCCCTTGGCACGCTTGCCGTCGCTCATGGTCACATTGACCTCGTTGTGCAAGCGGTTGAGCTTGACCACGCCGTCGAAGTACAGCCCGCTCTCGTCGTCGATCCAGGTGGCATACCCCCCCAGGTAGTAGCTGTTGACCTTGCCGCTGCCGGAAGTGTTGGCGCTGATGTCGGACGTGCTGTGACCCGCCATGACACCGGCCATCCACTGGCCATCTCCGCCCGACAATGGCGCATCGGCCCCCAGGCTCAGGCCACGCTGGTTTTGCGTGTAGCCACCACCGTCCTTGTTCCCGGCTACCTCGTATTTGTTGCCGTAGCCACGCATCCAGAACCCGTTGCTCTGGCCGTCGCTGAAGCGCAGTTCACCCATGCGGGTACGCAGCAGGGACATCTCGCCGTACAGCACGGTGGGGGCCGTGTTGAACAACGCCATCACGGTTTTGGTGCTGTTGCTGGTGCCACGACGGTTAGGGTCGAGGTACCAGTCGGTGTCTTCCTTCTTCAGCCCGTAGGAATAGGCGCCCACATCCACGGTGTCGCCGTCCAGCGAGAAGTGCGCATCGCCACCTTCGGTGTGCACCACACGAATCGGCAAGGCACTCGCCAACTCGGAGCCGGTCGCCGCCAACAGCAGGCTGTGGTTGCCCGTGGCAACCCCGTTGACGTTGAGCAAGTCGGTCTGGCCGGTGCTGAAGTCGGTGTGCATCACATAGCTGCCGTCACCCGACAGGCTGTTGACGTCCAACTGGAAGAACTCATCGGCGCCGCCAAAGTGCACGGTGCCGCCGCCCATGATCAGGTCGCCGACTGAACTGTCATCCACCAGCATCCAGTGGGACGCTGAATTGACGCTCAACTCGGCGACGTTCTGCAGTTTGCCGGTGAGCCAGGAGCCATTGTTGAGCTGCAACCTGGCGGTGCTGCCGTCTTCGACCACCACGTCACCGACCAGGAAGCTGCGGTCGACGTTCATGTTGGCGGTGGCGCCGTTCATGACTTCCAGCAGCACACCGTTTGCGCCGGTCAGCGTGGAGCCATTGAGTACATGAATATCAGCAAGGGTGGATTCCCCGGGCCTGAACGAGCCGACCTGAATCGCCGAACCGGTCTTGCCCTCGACGCTCGAGCGGTCGAGGATCAGGCTGCTGGCCAAAGTCGGGTCGTTATCCACGCCCATCTTCACGCCAATGTCTCCACCAACGATGCTGGTATTGAACGCACGGGCCTGGCCATTGAACAGTTCGATACCCACGCCATCATCTGCGGTCGCCTCGACACGCGAATCGGTCAGGTCCAGCACACTGTGGGCACTGGCCGAGGCACCGCGGGTGCTGCCGGTGATGTGACTGTTGACGACCGTGACGCTGGAACCATTGGTGGCGCCCAGGGAACGGGCCGCTGCCAGCCCGGTTCCGTTGTTGTGGGTAACGTTGCTGTTGGTGATCACCACGTTGCTGCCCGTGACATGAACCCCGGCCCTTGCCGAATCCCGCGCAACGACGTCCGAACCATCGATGCGGATGTCGGAGTTGATTGCGGCAATGTCCCGGGTGCTGCTGCCGGCATTGACAATCAGGGTTGCGGAATTGGCAGTGATTTGCAGGGTGGGCACTCCCAGAACCGTCAGGCGGGAACCTGCACGCAATTCAAAAGTGTCAGGGCGCGGGCCAGGCCCCACCATTTCATCCGGGCCGGTCACGACACGCGCTTCGGACAGCTGCGCCATGAGCATCAGCAGTGTGACGGCCTTGGCCTTGAAGGCAAGGCTTAAGGGAGTTGGTTTGAAATCGAATGGAGCTGACATCTTTACGGACCTCTGGGTTGGCGTTCCTTTACGGAAAAAAACTGGCCGGTTCCGAAAAGCGTGTGGACCCTGCCAATCAAGCGGCGCCCAAGGTACCCAGAGCTGTTCCCAACATCTGTAGGACTAATCCCAAGGTGCTGTGCTGAAAGTGAATGCAGTTTGTAGTCGACCCAACGGCAAAAATGCCAAAGAGGAGCAAGGCTCCTCTTTGGCATTAGGGCTCAAACAAGTATCAAGGAAGCGGGACGGCAGTACCGTCGCAGAAAAAGCCATTCGTTCCACCTATCCGAACCCCGCGAACAAGAGGATGCGCTTCATCGGAAGGTAATGGTCCTTCAGGCAGGTTGATGGTGTACCAGATCCGCGCGGAGCCGGCCAGCCTTGCACCCGAGTGGGGCTGGATGGGTTTGTAGATGGTCTCATAGGGCCCAAGGAGCAACTCGAACCCAGAATTGATCATGGCTTGCGTGAGCGGTATGGAGTCCACACGACCCACTGCTGCCGGGACCGCTACCATTCCTGCATTGTCGCTGTAGCCCTGCCAGTGCAGCGTAACCACCATCCTCAGTTCAAAGTGCTCCGAAGGCGGGATAAACACCACAACGTTTCCGGGAGGATTTTCAGGCCTGAACGTAGTGCAGTTGATCGCCCCTGCGTCCGACAGATGTCGTACCACCGGCGGGGCAAGCTCTTTGAAGTTGGCATTCACCGTCACCGTGGTTTCAGGGGAAAACTGGCGGTTGGTGCTGGCCCCTTGGGCAATGGTGTAGAACACCGTCTTGCGGCCATTGCCATGACGCTCAATGAAGCTCCACGGGATTGAGAGCGGAATCACCTGGCCAGCCGAGGCGCCAGTCACCGGTTGGGTAGCAACGAGTTCGCCCGAATAGTAAAGGCGGATCGTAAAGTCGCTGGCATCCGGTGTGGGTGCCGTACTCCATAACGTTACCCGAGCAATTGCAGGCCGGTTGGCGTGGTCGCGCTCCAGTTCGTCGTCGGGGCCCTCGGTACCGGTTGCGTCCACCCCGTTCACGACTACGGGCAGCAGGTCATCGTTGATCGGGTCCGGGCCAATGGGAGTGGGGCCGACAACAAACAGGTCCAGGTTGACGGTGGTGGTCGGTGTCGCCGGGTTGTTGACAGACCGCCGCCGCACCACATAGGAAACCGTCAACGGCAATAGCCCTCGAGTGGCGCCATACAGGATTTCCAGCACCCTGTACGGAACGTAAACCTCCGCCGGGAAACGGCTGTTGCCCAGTGGCTGGGCCTCCAAGGGAACGGTGGTGATGCTTGTCCTCAATGTGACGAGGAATTCATCTCCATCGACGCCGCGCAGAAAGTTCGTATATTCAGGAATACGCACGATCATGCCGCCGTCCAGCGCAACGTCCGCCCGATCAATCAATACATCGCCGGGGGGTGAGGTTCGGTCAACCAGGGGGGCCAGCAGGTTCTCGGGCGCTGGAAACAGGCCCACGTCCATCTCGTAGGCAGTCGAAAGCCGCGCCCAATTCCCTGCCGCGTCGAACAACTCATACCGCAAATTGCGCAGGCCATCCGGATTGGCGTCAACCACGGATAATGGCAATGGGAAGCTCAGGTCCGCAGGCAGATTCCAGCGTGGCGAAGGATCGGGCGGGTTGGGTGCATAGGGCGTATCGGAGCCATTATAGTAAAGATACGCCCAATCGCCGTCTGCCCGACCATGCGCCACATAATCCGGGATCGTAAACACTGCAGACTCATTGGGCTTGCTTTCAAAGTAGTCGCGGTCGGCAGGTGTCGGCAGGTCGGCAGGCGGAATCGGCGCCGGCGGTGCATCGGGGGAAATGGCATACGGTGGTGTCAGGTCAACGATAACGGTCTGCGGATCTGATTCGGAATAGTTGTCAACGCCACGTACTTCAATTCCGTACTTGATTTGGTACCGCCCCGCGGGCCGCCGACCTTGAGCAATGTTCACCACTGTCTCAGGCCCTGGGGCAACAACGGTGAACCTATAAATGGGCGTGCCCCACTCGGTGTCATCGAAATTTTTCCACCAAACACTGACAAGATCGTCAAGAAACGGATGGGTATCGGCGTCAGGCCATAGTGGAATAGAGAAATTCAAATTCTCACGCAGGTTGTACTCCCGTGAAAGCAATCCAGGGTAGCCAGGCACCTCACCTTCAAGAATACCATCAGGCAAGGCGCCAGTCGTATTGGCACTTCGATTCTTTGCATAGTTACGGATAAAGTCGAGCGTGTCCTTTTTCATTACGTGTCTCCAGATATTAAGACGAATTACATCTCACCCACACTTCCCTACCATTGACGTAGCCGTTCGCGTCGCGAGACAAAGCGCTTGCACGCCTATCACACGCCGACTATTCCCTGCACAACAACAAATACACCCAGTTCTTTAATCTTTGACCAACGTTGCCTTTCCATCACTGGTGCAACTAATGACATCCCCGGGTTTACAAAACCCACCCGTTGGAAAGGTCAGGTCGACACGGATATGTCCGCTCCCCTTGACGTCTGGCCGGGAGTCACCCACCTTGCCCAGGTTGCGCCACACTTCGAAACTGGCGACAGCTGAACCGTATTCGCGCATAGGCTCCAAGGTCCGGTCGAACGGTTCCACCACAACTTTAATACCGTTATCAATATGGGGTTGCAGCACTTGGATGGTTTCTTCGTATTCAGTGCCAGCAATAGGATCAACCCAGTTATTACGCGCATAGCCTTGCCAGTGAAAACGCACCTCGTCGTTAAGTTGCAGGCCGATATTGCCCGGAATCAACCAATGCACGCCATATAAAGGCGAAGGCGAAGAACAACAGGTCACATACTCGCTAGTCAGGGTGTGCTGAACTTGCGGAGGAGTAAAATCAATCAGCGCCGTCACATCGACATTCACAAAAGTTGGCGGCGACTGTTGTTCGTTGACCCCATTACTGGTGAGGTAATGGACCGGCAGACGTGGATTGACCGTCCCCTCGATCAGATTCCAGGGAATATCGGTAAACCACACCAACTGCCCTCCTACCTCCCCCAACTGCACGGGATGGCTGGCCACCGGGCCAACACCGTTCCAGAACAGACTGAGCAATTGACCCGCAACCGGATCTGCAAACAAAGGAACATATGCCTGGGCAGCCAGCCCACGATCCAGATGATTGAGCTGATTGGGAGTCTTGGAGCCGCGCCCTATCACCGTGACGCTGGCCAGGGTCGGGTTAAGCAATGCGGGCGCATTGGGATGGTCCTGGCCGGCAATCGTCAGGTCGACATTGAACCGTTCCGATAAGGAACGAAATGGAGGCAGGGCTCCGCGAATGATTTCGTAGCGCACCACCGCCGCTTCGGGAACCAGTACAGGCGCAGGCCCCCTGAGGGTCAGCCATGGAATTTCCACATCACAAGGGAAGCTCAGTACCGGCTGCGGGACTGTCGGACGGGCATTCCAATAGGCGATTACCTGGTCCCCCGGCGCCCAATCGTCGTAGGCGGGGTCAATGCGCATGAACACGCCACGACGTGCATCATCGCGCTTGATCAGGCCGTCGTCGTATGCCGGTGGCCGAATTTGCGGACGCGGCAAGTTGCTCGGCAACGGCGTCAGTGCCAGCTGAAACAGCAGTCCGGCACTCTGGCTGCTGAAATTGCCTGCCTCGTCAAAAATGCGGTAGAAAATATAGGCGTCACCGTTGTTCAACCTGCGAAAAATATCGGGGTCCACGTAAGCAACCAGCGGGTCTGAGGCTAACGCGATCACGTACTCGGCGTCCGCCGCGCTTAGCGGCGGGTTATCCCGGTTGGACAGGTAGAATTCAATCCGGTCCCTGTCCGCGCGCACGGTGTAGAACGGAATATTGAACGCCACCGGCACGTTATCGAGCAGGTATTGCTCATCGACGTTCGGGGTCGGGGCAACTACAAAATCCACAGTATCCAGAGGGTTCAGTAACTCAGGCGAATCCAGATCGATGGTGAGTGTTCTCCTGGGATTCAACACACTGACGCCGCCAAAGGAGTCCTGAACCGTGTAGTAGAGTTGCGCGGTGCCGGAGCCCTCATCAGTCAATCGTGACAGGGGCACCTCCAGTGAGATCACCGCTGGCAAAGGGGGTGGCGGGCCAAACACCTGCCGCGAATCAACCACCTCATCGACACCCGCCCACACCCAGCGGAGGCGCACGATGTGCGGCTCATCCAGCAGCGGCTCGGGTCGCGGGTTCCACATCGGAATGTTGACCTGCAGCGGGCCCTGCAGGCGCGAGCGCGGGATCACGCCCCGGGGGTCACCACTGTCGACGCCGGGTATGTCCATCGGGTCCAGCAACACAGTGCCCCCGTCGTCCGCGCCCAAGGGGTTGATCAGGTAAGTGGATTCAGAGACGTCAGACATGGGTTTAATCCTCAACACGGTGGACAGTGGCCTGCCGGCAGGCGGCGTGTGTGTACCAAGTGGCGTTGAGAGAATTAAGCGCCCGATTCCTTCGTCCGGATACTGTCAGAATTAACAGGTAGCCCCCTCCATTCGTCGCTTTTTGCTCGGCCTTGCTGCCAGGGCGGTTACTGAGCAGCGCTTGACGAAATTTCCTACTTGGTGTTTCCTGAAACCGGTTTCAGCAATTGGTTTCGCCTTGGAACCCAGATAAATCCAATAAGAAAGGCCGCCGCCGTGACTACTTTTTCCGCCGCCCAACGCAGCCGCGTGACCATGCTGGACGTCGCCGAGCGCGCCGGTGTATCCAAGGCCAGCGTGTCGCGCTTTATCGGCGACGACCGTGCCCTGCTCTCCGATGCCATCGCCCTGCGCATCGAGCAGGCCATCGATGAGCTGGGCTATCGCCCCAACCAGATGGCCCGCGGCCTGAAACGCGGGCGCACCCGCCTGATCGGCATGCTGGTAGCCGATATCCGCAACCCCTATTCGATTGCCGTGATGCATGGCGTGGAAACCGCCTGCCGCCAGCACGGCTACAGCCTGGTGGTGTGCAACACCGACCGCGATGACGAGCAGGAGCGCCAGCACCTGGCGGCCCTGCGTGCCTACAATATCGAAGGGCTGATCGTGAATACCCTCGGCCATCACCTGGACCAATTGCTGGAACTGCAACGGGAAATGCCCCTGGTGCTGGTGGACCGCAAGGTCGAACCGCTGCACAGCGACCTGGTAGGGCTGGACAACCCGGTGGCGGTGCGCATGGCCGTGGAGCATCTGGAACAACAAGGCTATCGCGACCTGCTGTTGGTGACTGAAGCCACCGACGGCACCAGCTCGCGGCTTGAGCGCCTGGACAGTTTCAAGGCGGAGATGACCAACCGTCCGACGTTGACCGGCGCCGTACTCGAGTTGGACGGCGAACTGGAACAGCGTCTGCAAAAGTTTCTAGGCAAATCCGGCCCCAAGGCGTTGTTCTGCGCCAACGGAATCGCGGCACTGGCGTGTACCCGTGCGTTGAAAAATCTAGGCTGCGACCTGTTTGATGACGTGGGCCTGATCGCCCTGGATGACCTCGACTGGTACCCGCTGGTGGGCAACGGCATCACCGCCCTCGCCCAGCCCACCGAGGCCATCGGCGCCAGTGCGTTTGACTGTTTACTCAAGCGTTTGCGCGGCGATAGCCAGCCCCCACGCACCCTGGATTTCTTGCCACAACTGATTATCCGGGGCTCGACCCAATCCCTTGTGGGAGCTGGCTTGCCTGCGATAACGGTTTCTCCGGCGAAGCAGTAGGCGGCTGACCGCCGCCATCGCAGGCAAGCCAGCTCCCACACGTTTATTTTGCGAATAAAAATGAAACCGGTTTCAGAGGTACACAACAATGCATAAATACCCCGTCTCCATCAGCCTTTCCAGTTACGGCGCCGACCTGGTACGCCAGCAAGGCCAGTTGAGTTTCGTCGAGGTGCTGGCTGCCGCCGGCGCGCAACGCATCGAATGGCGCGAAGAGCTGCTGACCACCGAACAACCCCATGAGCTGGCGCAAGCTGCAGCCGATCAAGGCCTGGAGTGCGTGTTCTCATCGCCCCTGGAACTCTGGGTGGCCGGTCGCTCGCAGCCCAATGCCGAACTGGCCGCCACCCTCGACCGCGCCCAGGCATTCGGCGCCCGCTGGCTGAAAGTCTCCCTGGGCTATTTCACCGACACCAACGACCTCGACAGTTTGAGCGCCCTGCTCAACCGGCATCCGGTCAAGCTGCTGGTGGAAAACGACCAGACCCTGCACGGCGGGCGCATCGAGCCGATGCAGCGCTTTTTCAACGAAGTCGAGCGGTTGGCGGTGCCGGTGAAAATGACCTTCGATATCGGCAACTGGCAATGGCAAGACCAATCGGCGACCACCGCTGCACGCCTGCTGGGCCGCCACGTGGATTACCTGCACTGCAAGGCCGTGGCCCGCCGCGCCGACGGCAAGCTGGTGGCCCTGCCGCCGGGCGCCGCCGACCTGCATCTGTGGGAACAACTGCTCAAGCACATGACTCAAGGTATTACCCGGGCCGTGGAATTTCCGCTGCAAGGCAATGACCTGGTGCAGGTCACCGCCCAGCAGGTCGCCGCCCTCGCCGTCCTCGGCCAGCCCCGCGTGGAGAACGCACATGTCTGAGATCGATATCCTGTCGTTTGGTGAAACCATGGCGATGTTTGTCGCCGAACAGACCGGCGACCTGGCCCAGGTTGCCCAATTTCACAAGCGTATTGCCGGCGCCGACAGCAACGTCGCCATCGGCCTGTCACGCCTGGGCTTCAACGTCGCATGGCTGAGCCGCGTGGGTGACGATTCCCTCGGGCGCTTCGTGGTGGACACCTTGCAGAACGAAGGCCTGGACTGCACCCATGTGGCGGTGGACCCGCTGCACCCCACGGGCTTTCAACTCAAGTCCCGCGAGGAAGCCGGCGATGATCCGCAGGTGGAGTACTTCCGCCGTGGCTCGGCCGCCAGCCATCTGTCGGTCGAGGCGATCAAGCCTGAGCTGTTGCAAGCCCGGCACCTGCACGCCACCGGCATTCCGCCGGCGCTGTCGGACGCCACCCGCGACCTGTCGCGCCAGTTGATGACACAAATGCGCGAGGCCGGGCGCAGCGTGTCCTTCGACCCGAACTTGCGCCCTTCCCTGTGGGCGAACGAGCAACGCATGATCAGCGAAATCAACGCCCTCGCCTGCCTGGCGGACTGGGTGTTGCCGGGCTTGAGCGAAGGCCGCTTGCTTACCGGTTTTGAAGACCCGGCCGACATCGCCGCGTTTTACCTGGACCAGGGCGTGGAAGCCGTGGCCATCAAGCTCGGGCCCCACGGCGCGTATTACCGCACCCAGCTGGACCAGGGGTTTGTCGCCGCCGTGCCAGTGGCCAAGGTGGTCGACACGGTCGGCGCCGGCGATGGATTTGCCGTGGGCATGATCAGCGCGCTCCTGGAAAACCTGAGCTTCAGCGAAGCCGTGCAGCGCGGCAACTGGATCGGCAGCCGCGCGGTGCAGAGCCGTGGCGACATGGAAGGCTTGCCGTTCAGGACCGATCTGCCCCACACCCAGAAAGCCGGTTAATCAGCATCACCGAGTTACCTGTTGCCACAACTACAACAAGCTCAGGAGCAACCTTATGGAACCGTTGAAACTCGCCACCCGCCGTTGGTGGTACATCATGCCCATCGTGTTTATCACCTACAGCCTGGCGTACCTGGACCGCGCCAACTACGGCTTTGCCGCCGCCTCCGGGATGGCCGAAGACCTGATGATCACCCCGGGCATGTCGTCATTGCTCGGCGCGCTGTTCTTCCTCGGCTACTTTTTCTTCCAGGTGCCCGGTGCGATCTACGCGCAGAAACGCAGCGTGAAGAAGCTGATTTTCGTCAGCCTGATCCTGTGGGGCGGCCTGGCCACCCTGACCGGCATGGTGTCCAACGCCTACATGCTGATCGTGATCCGCTTCATGCTCGGGGTGGTCGAAGCCGCCGTGATGCCGGCGATGCTGGTGTACCTGTGCCACTGGTTCACCCGCGCGGAACGCTCGCGGGCCAACACCTTCCTGATCCTCGGCAACCCGGTGACCATGATGTGGATGTCGGTGGTCTCGGGCTACCTGGTGCAGCATTTCAGCTGGCGCTGGATGTTTATCATCGAAGGTTTGCCGGCGGTGCTGTGGGCGTTTATCTGGTGGAAGCTGGCGGATGAAAAACCCGCAGACGCCAAATGGCTGAGCGCCCAGCATAAAAAAGACCTGGAAACAGCCCTCGCCGAAGAACAAGTGGGCATCAAGGCGGTAAAGAACTACGCCGAGGCCTTTCGCTCACCCAAGGTGATCATCCTGGCGCTGCAGTTTTTCTGCTGGAGCATTGGCGTGTATGGCTTCGTGCTGTGGCTGCCGTCGATCCTCAAGGCCGGCCTGAAAATGGACATGGTCGAGGCCGGCTGGCTGTCGGCGCTGCCGTACCTGGCGGCGGTGATCGGCATGCTGGCGGTGTCCTGGGGCTCGGACAAACTGCAAAAACGTAAACGTTTTGTGTGGCCACCGTTGCTGATCGCCTCCATCGCGTTTTATGCGTCCTACGTGCTCGGCGCCGAACACTTCTGGTGGTCGTACACCCTGCTGGTGATCGCCGGGGCCTGTATGTATGCGCCTTACGGGCCGTTTTTCGCAATCGTCCCCGAGATCCTTCCGGCCAACGTCGCCGGCGGCGCCATGGCGCTGATCAACAGCATGGGCGCCCTCGGTTCGTTCGGCGGTTCGTACCTGGTGGGCTACCTCAACAGCAGCACCGGATCGCCCGGCGCCTCGTACTTGCTGATGAGCGGTGCGCTGCTGGTGTCGGTGGTGTTGACGATCTTTCTCAAGCCCGGCGCCAGTGACCGCGAACGCGCCCCGCTGCAATCCCTTGAATTGAAGGTAAAGACCTGATGAAAAAGTCTGTCGTGCTCTACAAGAAACTCTCTGCACCGCTGATGGCCCGCCTGCATGAACAGGCCGAGGTCACGCTTATTGAATCGCTGGATGAAAGCGGCCTGGCCAAACTGCGTGAAGCCTTGCCGACGGCCCAGGGGTTGCTGGGTGCCAGCCTGCGCCTGGATGCCAAACTGCTGGATCTGGCGCCAAACCTTGAGGCGGTGGCCAGCGTGTCGGTTGGTGTCGACAACTACGATATCGACTACCTGACCGAGCGCGGCATCCTGCTCAGCAATACCCCCGACGTACTGACCGAAACCACCGCCGATACCGGCTTCGCCCTGATCCTGGCGACCGCCCGGCGAGTGGTGGAGCTGGCCAATATGGTGCGTGCCGGCAACTGGAACCAGAACATCGGCCCGCTGCATTTCGGCAGCGACGTGCATGGCAAGACCCTGGGCATTATCGGCATGGGCCGGATTGGTGAAGCATTGGCCCAGCGTGGGCACTTCGGGTTCGGCATGCCGGTGATCTACCACAGCCACTCGCCAAAACCTGCGGTGGAGGCGCGGTTTGACGCGCAATACCGCAGCCTGCCGGACCTGCTCCGGGAAGCCGACTTTGTGTGCCTGACCTTGCCGCTGACGGCTGAAACCGAAGGGTTGATGGGTGCCGAAGAGTTCGCGCTGATGGGCCCGGAGACGATCTTTATCAACATCTCCCGGGGCAAGGTGGTGGACGAGCCGGCGCTGATCGAGGCGTTGCAACAACGCACGATACGCGCGGCGGGACTGGATGTGTTTGTGCGCGAGCCGCTGCAGCATGACTCGCCGTTGTTGCGTTTGAACAATGTGGTGGCGACGCCGCATATCGGTTCAGCGACTCATGAAACGCGGGAGGCGATGGCCAAGTGCGCGGTGGACAATCTGCTGGCGGCGCTGGCGGGTGAGAAGCCGAAGAACCTGGTGAACCCAGCCGCCTGGAAACACTGATTCCTGAAGCACCACAGAAGCCAATGTGGGAGCGGGCTTGCTCGCGAAGGCGGTGTGTCAGCCACCGAATGCATCAACTGACACACCGCTTTCGCGAGCAAGCCCGCTCCCACATTTTTGATCGTATTTCAGGTCAGATGACGAAGCGCGCCACCATCCCGTTCAAATCCACTGCCAGTCGCGACAGCTCATGGCTGGCCGCGCTGGTCTGATTGGCACCCGCCGCCGACTGCGTCGCCAGGTCGCGGATGTTCACCAGGTTGCGATCCACTTCGCGGGACACCTGAGCCTGTTCTTCCGAGGCACTGGCGATCACCAGGTTGCGCTCGTTGATCAGGCTGATGGACTGGGTGATCTGCTCCAGGGCCACACCGGCAGCCCGCGCCATTTCCAGGGTGCTTTGGGTGCGCTGGTTGCTCTGCTGCATGGACTGCACCGCTTCACCCGTACCGCTCTGGATGCCGGCGACCATTTTCTCGATTTCCTGGGTCGACTGCGCCGTGCGATGGGCCAGGGCCCGCACTTCGTCCGCCACCACCGCAAAACCACGCCCGGCTTCACCGGCACGCGCCGCTTCAATCGCCGCGTTGAGGGCCAGCAGGTTGGTCTGCTCGGCAATCGCGCGAATCACATCCAGTACCTTGCCAATGTCACGGCCCTGGGTGGCCAGGCCTTCGATCAGCACCGAGGTGTTTTGCACGTCCTGGGTCATGGTCTGGATCGCGCCGACGGTTTCCACCACTCGGTCGCGCCCTTCCCGCGCAGCCTGATTGGACTGGCTGGACGCCTCGGAGGTGGACACCGCGTTGCGCGCCACTTCTTCCACGGCGGCCGTCATTTCGTTGACCGCGGTGGCGGCCTGGTCGATTTCGTTGTTTTGCTGTTGCAGGCCTTTGGAGGCTTCTTCGGTGACGGCGCTGAGCTCTTCAGCGGCGGAGGCCAACTGCGTGGCTGAGCCGGCGATGTGCTGGATGGTCTGGCGCAGGTTGTTCTGCATCGCGGCCAAGGCGCCGATCAGGCGGGCCGGTTCGTCCTTGCCGTCGACTTCGATGGGCTTGCTCAGGTTGCCGCCGGCGATGGTTTCAGCAACCTCCAGCGCTTTGCGCAAGGGCGTCACGATACTGCGCGTCAGCAGCCAGGCCAGCAGTACGGTCATCAACGCAGCAATCACGGAGACTGCGATGATGCCAGTGATTGCATCCTGATAACTTTGCCCGGCCTCGGTGTCGGCCTGCTTCGCGTCAGCAGCGTTGATGGCGATCAGTTTATTCAACTGCTCGCCCATCTGGTCGGTGCCGTCCTTGATGCGGCTGTTGATCAGGGCGCGCATCTCTTCGACCTTGTTCTGCTGTGAAAAGGCAACCATCTCGGCCTGGGCCTTCAGATAATTGTCGAGCGTGAGGGAGAACGTTTTGTAAAGCGCCGCCTCTTCGTTCCCGGCTGGCATGCCTGCATAAGCGGCCTGTGCCGTCTTGACCTTGTCCACCAGCACACCCATGCGGGTTTGAGCCTCATCCAGAGCCGCCGGCTCACGGTTTACCAGCACACGAAAAGAGAGAATCCGCAGGCGCAGGACGTTTTCGGTCATGGTCGCCAGATACCCGACGCTGGGCAGTTGGTTGGAGCCCATGTCGACCGATGCCTGACGAATCAGGGTCATGCGGTTCGCCGCAAACACCCCAAGAATAACGACAAGCAACGCGATGAAGGCGAAACCGAGAAAAGCTCGAGGTGCGATATTCAGGTTACGAAGGGACATAGGGGGCGCTCTTAGAAGTAGTGGCTGCGAGCATCCCTGCCGCGACACGGTCAGTGGGCGTCAACGCGCCGCTCTGACCGGCTGGCGCCACTGTTGTAATAGGTATGTGGGCCTATAAACGGTATCGGCCGGCTTGAGGATTTAATGGGGGATGTTTCGAAATATTTTTTCACACTTCTGACAACTGGCACTTTCTGGCATCCTGCGCCTCCTTTTTCCTACCCGGGCCCGTATTTTGTCTGACACTCAAACCCCTCGCCCCCGTTATAAATCCGACCTGATCTACGGCCTCGACGACCGTCCGCACTTCAGCGCGGCGATATTTGCCGCCCTGCAGCACGTGCTGGCCAGCTTTGTCGGGATCATCACCCCGACGCTGATCGTCGGCGGCGTGCTGGGCCTGGAAAGCGAAGTGCCGTACCTGGTCAGCATGGCGTTGTTTGTGTCCGGGCTCGGCACCTTTGTGCAGGCCCGCAAGTTCGGCCCGGTGGGTTCGGGCCTGCTGTGCCTGCAAGGCACCAGTTTTTCGTTTATCAGCGTGATCCTCAGTGCCGGCTTCATGGTCAAGGCCCGGGGCGGCGGCACCGATGAGATCCTGTCGACGATCTTCGGCATCTGCTTTTTCGCGGCGTTTATCGAAGTGGTGCTCAGCCAGTTCATCGGCAAGCTGCGCAAGCTGATCACCCCGGTGGTCACCGGCACCATCATTACCTTGATGGGGTTGTCGCTGATCAAGGTAGCCGTCACCGACATGGCCGGCGGTTATGGCGCCAGCGACCTGGGCGCCGCCGGCAACATGGGCCTGGCGGCCCTGGTGCTGCTGACCATCGTGGTGCTCAACCGCTTCAACAACGCGTTCCTGCGCCTGGGTTCGATCGTGATCGGCCTGACCCTGGGTTTTGTGGTGGCCTGGTGGATGGGCCGCGTCGACCTGGGCGCCCTGCCCCAGTTGCCACTGATCAGCGTACCGGTGCCGTTCAAGTACGGTTTTTCGTTCGACTGGGTGGCGTTTATCCCGGTGGCGGTGATCTTCCTGATTTCGCCACTGGAAGCCGCCGGTGACCTGACCGCCAACTCGATGATCTCGCAACAGCCGGTCAAGGGCCCGCTGTACATCAAGCGCATCAAGTCCGGCCTGCTGGCCGACGGCCTCAACTCGGTGATGGCGGCCACCTTCAACAGCTTGCCGATGGTGACCTTCGCCCAGAACAACGGGGTGATCCAGTTGACCGGCGTGGCCAGCCGTTATGTGGCGTACTTCATTGCCGGGCTGCTGGTGCTGCTGGGGCTGTTCCCGATGATCGGCGCGGTGTTGCAACTGATGCCCAAGCCGGTACTCGGTGGCGCCACGCTGATCATGTTCGGCACCGTGGCCGTGGCCGGGATCAAGATCCTCGCCGAAGCCGGGCTGCACCGGCGCAATGTGCTGATCGTGGCGATCTCCCTGGGCATGGGCCTGGGTGTGGCAGCAGTGCCGGAAGTACTGCGCGAGCTGCCCAAGGCGCTGCACAACATCTTCGAGTCGCCAATCACCGTGGGGGCGTTCTGCGCTATCGTGCTGAACATCTTCCTGCCTGAGGAGTTCATAGAGTTGGAAGAAGATGAATTTGATCCGGAAGCCTCCACCCTCAAAGTGATGCAGGACCCGGACGTCACGAAATAGGAGAACCCGTTTTATGCGCAAGCTCATGGTTTTGTCACTGCTGCTACTCACCCTGAGCGCGTGCGCGCTGTTCCCCAACCGCGACCCGGTGAACATCAACGTGGTGGGCATCGAGCCGCTGCAGAGCCAGGACCTGGAAGTGCGGTTCGCGGTGAAACTGCGCATACAGAACCCCAATGAAACCGCCATCGACTACAGCGGCGTGGCCCTGGACCTGGAGGTCAATGGCCGGCCGCTGGCGTCCGGGGTGAGTGACCAGGGTGGCTCGATCCCACGCTTTTCGGAGACGGTGCTGACGGTGCCGGTGAGCGTTTCGGCGTTTTCCGTGTTGCGCCAGACCCTTGGCTTGAGCCAGACCCAGAGTTTGAATAACCTGCCGTACGTGTTGCGCGGGAAACTCGCAGGTGGCCTGTTTGGCACCATGCGTTTTGTGGATCGCGGGACCCTGGACTTTCCCAACACTGCCACTTGGTAACGACATGGATGCGCAACCTACGCTGTATACCGAACGGCTGATCCTGCGGCCGTTGACGCTGGAGGATGCCGAGGGTGTCCAGCAGCAATTTCCGCATTGGGAAGTGGTGCGTTACCTGAATGCCCTGGTGCCCTGGCCGTACCCGGCGGATGGTGCGCGCAGCTATCTGGAGCAGGTTGCATTGCCGGCGATGGCCCGGGGTGAGGAGTGGCATTGGTCGATCCGCCTGAAAAGCGCGCCTGGGGTGTTGATTGGTAATGTCAGCCTGATGGATGAGGTGGACAACAACCGCGGCTTTTGGCTGGCGCCGCAGTGGCAGGGCCAGGGGTTGATGGCCGAGGCCAGTGCGGCGGTGACTGAGTATTGGTTTGAGGTGCTGGAGCGGCCCGTGATGCGCGTGCCCAAGGCGGCGCCGAACGTGGCGTCTCGCAGGATTTCCGAGCGGACGGGGATGCGGTTGGTCAGGACCGATGAGGGGCAGTTTGTCGCTGGGAGTTTGCCCAAGGATATCTGGGAGATTACCCGGGAGGAATGGCTGGGGAGTCGGCGGGGCTGAGGTGGGTTTTGGGTGTATATCCGTTATTTGGGTAACGGCTGATATGGGTTCCGCTCTTACAGCGGCTCACTTTTGAAGAGCGCAAAAGTAAGCAAAACGCTCTTGCCCCACCACTCGGCACCTCGCTAATGCTCGGTGTGCCCTCACTCCGGCTTTGGACCGTGGGCCGCCGTCATGGGCCATCCCTGGCCCAGGACGGCTAACCCGGCGTCCTGCCGGGTTACC
>NZ_JBIUVK010000053.1:0-42225 GCF_044742865.1 Pseudomonas sp. NPDC087814
TGCCGAGCCTAGGCGAGGCACCGAGTGGTGGGGCAAAGACCTTTTGGTTACTTTTGGGGCGTTTGCCAAAAGTGACCCGCTGTAAGAGCGGAACCCTAAGCAGCCGTTACCTAAATAACGGATATGTACTCAATCCCCCTGCAAACCACCACCAAGCCCCCTGTCATCTAAGCGTCACCGTAACTTCATGGAGATGACACCGGCCCTACATAGCCTGACATGGCACAAACAAGTCGACCGGCCGTAACCCTGGCCGGCACTCGGAGACTCGCCATGACTCAGATCGCCCGCATCAGCGACACCGGCAATGAACGCCGCCTGCAAGCCGAACGCCTGATCGGCGCCCAGGCTTTGCAGGAAGCCCAGGCCCTGCGGTTCAACGTGTTCAGCGGCGAATTCAACGCCAAGCTGAAAGGCGCTGAACTGGGCCTGGACATGGATGACTATGATGTTCACTGCAGCCACATCGGCGTGCGGGATTTGAACAGCGGTCGACTCGTCGCCACCACCCGTTTGCTCGACCACCAGGCCGCCACCACCCTGGGCCGCTTCTACAGCGAAGAAGAATTCAGCCTCCACGGCCTGCTGCACCTCAAAGGCCCCATCCTGGAAATCGGCCGCACCTGCGTCGACCCCGCCTACCGCAACGGCGGCACCATCGCCGTGTTGTGGGGCGAGCTGGCCGAAGTCCTCAACCAGGGTGGCTACAGCTACCTGATGGGCTGCGCGAGCATCCCGATGCACGACGGCGGCATCCAGGCCCACGCCATCATGCAGCGCCTGCGCGAACGCTACCTGTGCAACGAACACCTGCGGGCCGAGCCGAAAAAGCCGCTGCCGGCACTGGACCTGCCATCCAACGTCATCGCCGAAATGCCCCCCTTGCTCAAGGCCTACATGCGCCTGGGTGCAAAGATTTGCGGCGAACCCTGCTGGGACGAAGACTTCCAGGTCGCCGACGTGTTCATCCTGCTCAAGCGCGACGAGCTGTGCCCGCGGTATGCCCGCCACTTCAAGGCAGCCATGTGATGAGCCGCCTTCGGGTGTACGGGCGAATTGCCCGCGTGCTGGTGGTGGTGGCCCTGGGTTTGACCATGGCCAGTGTGTTTGGCGTGTTTGAACGTCTGGGCGTGGCCAACTCGATGGTGCGCCGGCAGCGCTGGTCGCGTTTTTTCATGGCACGGCTGACCAACGCCCTGCCCTTTCGCGTGACCGTTCACGGTGAGTTGCCGCAACAGTCGATGCTGTGGGTCAGCAACCACGTATCGTGGACCGATATCCCGCTGCTGGGGATGGTGGCGCCGATGTCGTTCCTGTCCAAGGCCGAGGTGCGCACCTGGCCGGTGGCGGGCTGGTTGGCCGCCAAGGCAGGCAGCCTGTTCATCCGCCGAGGTTCGGGGGACAGCCAGTTGATTCGCAAACAGATGACGCGTCATCTGGAACAACAACACCCGCTGTTGATGTTCCCGGAAGGCACCACCACCGACGGCCGCGCCCTGCGTACGTTCCACGGGCGGTTACTGGCCAGTGCGATTGATGCCGATGTGTCGCTGCAACCGGTGGCGATTCGTTATCTGCGCGATGGCCACATCGACCCGCTGGCACCGTTCATTGGCGACGATGATTTGCTCTCGCACCTGATGCGTTTGTTCGGCAATGACCAGGGCGACGTGGAAATCCATCTGCTCAAGCCGATTGCCTGCGCCGGGCAGGAACGTGCGGCGCTGGCGTTCCAGGCGCAACAGGCGGTGCAGAAGGCGTTGTTTGGCCCCCTTCCAGAAGCTGAGCAAATGCCAGCGCGGCCAGCATTCGCGGCCTGAAGCGAGCACGGTGAAAAATGTGGGAGCGGGCTTGCTCGCGAAGGCGGTGCATCAGTCAGCAGATTCATTAGCTGACCCACCGCTTTCGCGAGCAAGCCCGCTCCCACATTTATAGTTGTATTGCCAACTGGCTATTTGAGAACCGCTGCAATTCTGGGTAAAACACCCGAAAGTCCTCGCTCAACGGCTCATACAGCGCTCGCAACTCCTGCATGGCATGGCCCAGTTCTTCGGGCCGTGTCAGGCGCCGGCCAATTCCTCGAAGTACCTGTTCCATCACCGCAAATTCGCGGTACGAACCCAGCCAGTCATCCGCCGCCATGTACGGCGCAATCTGCGCCAGCCGCCCCGGCAACGCCGGCTCTTCGGCGAGCACCCGGTAAACCTCAGAGGTAAATCGCTCCAGCGGCTGATCGGCATATAACGCCCAGTCCCGCGCCAGGCAGTGGTCGAAAAACACATCGAGGACAATCCCGGCATAGCGGCGCCGGGTCAGGGTGAAGCGCGACAGCGCCTGCCCGATCAGCGGATGACTGTCGGTGTAGCGATCGATTGAGCGATGCAACTGAATCGCCGACTCGATTTGCGGGCTGAATTGG
This sequence comes from Pseudomonas sp. NPDC087814, assembly GCF_044742865.1. Taxonomy (NCBI): domain Bacteria; kingdom Pseudomonadati; phylum Pseudomonadota; class Gammaproteobacteria; order Pseudomonadales; family Pseudomonadaceae; genus Pseudomonas; species Pseudomonas sp. NPDC087814. The sequence goes on from NZ_JBIUVK010000053.1 coordinate 2,420, forward strand.
CCTTGCAGGCGACCTTTAACAAAGTCGCCATACAAGCTGCCAAGCAATTGAGCAGGAAGTTGGCCGCCGAGGTGCAGATGTGCGAGATAATTCATGGCGCGCAGTCTAGCACTGCCGTCAACGTATCGTTATAACCCGATATACCGATTCAATCTGGTTTAAGACCAAAATCATATTGGTATATCGGGATACAACGATTTAAAGTTCGCCTCATCGCGATATAACGTTTTACAAAACCGAGCATCACTGCCATGTCCATCGACCTCGACGAAATAATAAAAGCCCTGGCGCACCCAGTACGGCGAGACATCCTCAACTGGCTGAAAGACCCGAAAGTGCAATTCCCCGAGCAGTTGCACAACCACGAATACGGCATTTGCGCCGGGCAGATCGACCAGCGCTGCGGGCTGTCTCAGTCCACCGTGTCGGCGCACCTGGCGAACCTGCAACGGGCGGGGCTGATCAGCAGCCAGAAGGCCGGCCAATGGCACTTTTTCAAACGCAATGAGGACGTGATCCAAGCCTTCCTCAAAGCGCTCACCGAAGAACTCAGCGCACCGCTGTAACAAGGACCCATCAATGCCTCTCTCGCTACTCATCCTGGCCTTAAGCGCCTTCGCCATCGGTACCACCGAGTTCGTCATCATGGGCCTGTTGCCCGATGTGGCGGCCGACCTCGGTGTATCGATTCCCGGCGCCGGCTGGCTGGTGACCGGCTACGCCCTGGGCGTGGCCATCGGTGCCCCCTTCATGGCACTGGCCACCGCCAAGCTGCCGCGCAAGGCCGCCCTGGTAGCGTTGATGGGCATCTTCATCATCGGCAACCTGCTCTGCGCCCTGGCCAGTGACTACAACGTGCTGATGTTTGCCCGTGTGGTCACCGCGCTGTGCCACGGTGCCTTCTTCGGTATCGGTTCGGTGGTCGCCGCCAACCTGGTGCCGGCCAACAAGCGTGCTTCGGCCGTGGCGCTGATGTTCACCGGCCTGACCCTGGCCAACGTGCTCGGCGTACCGCTGGGCACCGCGCTGGGTCAGGAAGCCGGCTGGCGCTCGACCTTCTGGGCCGTGACGGTGATTGGGGTGATCGCCCTGATCGGCCTGATCCGCTTCCTGCCGGCCAAGCGTGACGAGGAAAAACTCGACATGCGCGCCGAGCTCAGAGCACTCAAAGGCGCCGGCATCTGGCTGTCGCTGAGCATGACCGCGCTGTTCGCTGCGTCGATGTTCACCCTCTTCACCTACGTCGCGCCGCTGCTGGGGGACGTCACCGGTGTTTCGCCCAAAGGCGTGACCTGGACCCTGCTGCTGATCGGCCTGGGCCTGACCGTCGGCAACATCATCGGCGGCAAGCTGGCAGACAAGCGCCTGGCTGCCACCCTGATCGGCGTGTTCATCAGCATGGCGGTGGTGTCCACCGTACTGACCTGGACCAGCGTCGCCGTGATCCCGACTGAAATCACCCTGTTCCTCTGGGCCACCGCCTCGTTTGCCGCCGTACCGGCACTGCAAATCAACGTGGTGACCTTCGGCAAGGCCGCACCGAACCTGGTGTCCACCTTGAACATCGGCGCCTTCAACATCGGCAACGCCCTCGGCGCCTGGGTGGGCGGCAGCGTGATTGCCCACGGCTTCGGCCTGACCAGCGTGCCCCTGGCCGCTGCTGCACTGGCCGTGCTCGCGCTGCTGGTGACCCTGATTACTTTCCGTCAGACCGGCGATGCCGACCTGGCCCCTGCGACTAACTGATCAACTAAAGAGAAGGGTGTTATCCCATGACGACTATTTTCGATCCGATCAAACTGGGCGACCTGGAACTGTCGAACCGCATCATCATGGCGCCGCTGACCCGCTGCCGTGCCGACGCCGGTCGCGTGCCCAATGCGCTGATGGCTGAGTACTACGTCCAACGCGCTTCCGCCGGGCTGATCCTCAGCGAAGCCACCTCCGTAACGCCAATGGGCGTGGGTTACCCGGACACCCCGGGCATCTGGTCCAACGACCAGGTTCGCGGCTGGGCCAATGTGACCAAGGCCGTGCACGGTGCAGGCGGCAAGATCTTCCTGCAACTGTGGCACGTGGGCCGGATCTCCCACGAGTCGTACCTGGACGGTGAAACCCCGGTCGCGCCAAGTGCCATCCAGCCTAAAGGCCACGTCAGCCTGGTACGTCCGCTGGCCGACTACCCAACGCCGCGCGCCCTGGAAATCGCCGAAATCGCCGACATCGTCGACGCTTACCGCGTAGGCGCCGAGAACGCCAAGGCCGCCGGCTTTGACGGCGTGGAAGTCCACGGTGCGAACGGCTACCTGCTCGACCAGTTCCTGCAAAGCAGCACCAACCAGCGCACCGACAACTACGGCGGCTCCCTGGAAAACCGCGCACGCTTGCTGCTCGAAGTCACTGACGCCGTGATTGAAGTCTGGGGCGCCGGCCGTGTAGGCGTGCACCTGGCACCGCGCGCCGACTCCCACGACATGGGCGACGCCAACCTGTCGGAAACCTTCACCTACGTCGCCAAAGAGCTGGGCAAGCGTGGCATCGCGTTCATCTGCTCCCGTGAAAAGGAAGCAGGCGACAGCCTCGGCCCTCAACTGAAAGCCGCCTTCGGTGGCCCGTACATCGCCAACGAACGCTTCACCAAGGACAGCGCCAATGCGTGGCTGGCTTCGGGCAAGGCTGACGCCGTGGCATTCGGCGTGCCGTTCATCGCCAACCCGGACCTGCCGGCTCGCCTGAAGGCCGATGCACCGCTGAACGAAGCACATCCAGAGACTTTCTACGCCAAAGGCCCGGTCGGCTACATCGACTACCCGACCCTGGCACTCTGATCTGCTGAAACGAAAAAGCCCCGACTTGCGAGAGCCGGGGCTTTTTTATGGGCCGCAGGAAACATTCCTTCACAGCCTTGCAACAATATTGCTACAAAATACTTAGCCAACTACCTATCAACCGCCCGCCAGCCCGTATATAACGTCACCCCACAAAATCAGGGAAAAGCCTGATTGACCAGCCCCGGTGTTTATTGTTGACACAACTGGTCGCAATTACGCATTTTGTCTTAATTGCGCAGGCCAGGGCTCAAGCGCAGCATGTCCAACGCGATATCGACCCAGCGCTCTGCGTCCTGGGCCAACTGGAAACTGTCGGGCACCAGCAGCCACTGGCCGAGAATTCCGTCGATATAGGCGTGCATGCACACCGCGGCACGTACGGTGTCGAGATTCTCCGGAAGCTGCCCGCGATGGACCGCGTTACGCAAGGTCAGCCCGATGCGCAGGTTGCATTCGAGGCTGGCGGTCTGGCGCTGACGGCGCAGATCACACATTTCATCGGTGAATTCGCACTTATGAAACAAAATCTCATTGATGCGCCGGGTCTTCGGGTCCAGGGCCACTTGATGGAACAGATGAATCAGCAGCTTGCGCATGCAACCCAGCGGATCGACCTCGTCCTCGCTCTCACTGGCCCTGGCCAATTCATCCAGCGGCTCGTGCAGCGTATCGAGCATCGCCTGCACCAGGTCGGCCTTGTTGCTGAAATGCCAGTAGATGGCACCACGTGTCACGCCTGCCAGCGCGGCAATATCCGCCAGCGTGGTACGCGCAACCCCGCGCTCGTAGAAGGCCTGCTCGGCCGCTTCAAGAATCTGGCTGCGCGTTTCCTGAGCTTCCGACGAACCATGGCAGTAAAACCTCAATCAGGAGACTTGGGGTGATCGGTAACGCAGACTCAACCGCCGCTAACGACCATCTGAATAATTGTGGGACGACGCCGTCAAGGGCGCCGAACGTACTAGAATCGAGGCTTTGGACGCTGCTTTGTCAACATTCCGCGAAGCCTGTCAAGAGTTTACAAACAACCATGAACGTAAGTATATTGCGTAGCAAGCTACTTATCCACTCAGTGCCTGTTTTTTACCCTTCCACACTTCTTGTGCGCACTCTGCGCGCCTGACCCGAGGATCTTCATGCAACTTAAGCCAGCTGTTACCGCCCTGGTTACTGCCGTCGCCCTGGCATCGCTGCTCAGCGGATGTAAAAAGGAAGAAGCGGCTCCGCCCGCTCAAACCCCTCAGGTCGGCGTGGTCACTATTCAACCTCAAGCCTTTACCCTGACATCCGAGCTGCCAGGCCGCACCACGGCCTACCGCATTGCCGAGGTTCGCCCTCAGGTCAACGGCATCATTCTCAAGCGTCTGTTCAAGGAAGGGGGCGACGTCAAGGAAGGCCAGCAGCTCTATCAGATCGATCCGTCGGTGTATGACGCCTCGCTGAAAAGCGCCCAGGCCAACCTCGCCCAGACCAAATCGATTGCCGATCGCTACAAGCAGTTGGTCGATGAGCAGGCCGTCAGCCGCCAGGAATACGACACCGCCGTGTCCAACCGCATGACCTCTGAAGCCAACGTGCAAACGGCCCAGATCAACGTGCGCTACACCAAGGTGTTTGCCCCGATCTCCGGGCGTATCGGTCGCTCTTCGGTCACCGAAGGCGCGCTGGTCAGCAACGGCCAGACCGACGCCATGGCAGTGATCCAGCAACTGGACCCGATCTACGTCGACGTCACGCAGTCCTCTGCCGAGATGCTGAAACTGCGTCGTGACCTGGAAAGCGGCCAACTGGAAAAAGCCGGCGAAAACGCGGCCAAGGTCAAGCTGACCCTGGAAGACGGCACCGCCTACGGCGTGGAAGGCAAGCTGGAATTCTCCGAAGTCTCGGTCGACGAAACCACCGGTTCCGTGACCCTGCGTGCCGTATTCCCGAACCCTGACCACACCCTGCTGCCGGGCATGTTCGTCCACGCGCAGTTGCAAGCCGGTGTGAACAGCAAGGCCATCCTGGCACCACAGCAAGGCGTGACCCGCGACCTGAAGGGCATCCCGACCGCGCTGGTGGTGAACAAGGACAACAAGGTCGAGCAACGTGTACTGGTGGCCAACCGCACTACCGGCGCCTACTGGCTGGTGGAAAAAGGCCTGAACGCCGGTGACCGTGTGATCACCGAAGGCCTGCAATTCATCAAGCCGGGCATCGAAGTCAAGGTCAAGGACGCTGATAACGCCAAACCCGCCGGTTCCGCTGCTGCTCCTGCTGCCGCTGCTGGTCAAGGGGAGTAATTCATGTCGAAATTTTTTATCGACCGTCCCATTTTCGCCTGGGTAATTGCCCTGGTGATCATGCTGGTCGGGGCACTGTCGATCCTGAAGTTGCCCATCAACCAGTACCCGGCCATCGCGCCAACCGCCATTGATATCCAGGTGACCTACCCGGGCGCGTCTGCACAAACCGTGCAGGACACCGTGGTGCAGGTCATCGAACAACAGCTCAACGGTATCGACAACCTGCGTTATGTCGCCTCGGACAGTAACTCCGACGGCAGCATGACCATCACCGCGACGTTCAACCAGGGTACCAACCCGGACATCGCCCAGGTTCAGGTACAGAACAAGCTCAACCTGGCGACCCCGCTGCTGCCACAAGAAGTACAGCAGCAGGGTATCCGCGTTACCAAGTCGGTGAAGAACTTCCTGATGGTGATCGGTCTGGTGTCGGAAGACGGCAGCATGACCAAGGATGACCTTTCCAACTACATCGTTTCCAACATCCAGGACCCGATTTCCCGGACCGCCGGTGTGGGCGACTTCCAGGTGTTCGGTTCCCAGTACGCCATGCGTATCTGGCTCGACCCGGCCAAGCTGAACAACTACCAGCTGACGCCAGTGGATGTCAGCAACGCCATCCAGGCGCAGAACGTCCAGGTGGCCACCGGCCAACTCGGCGGCCTGCCTGCCCTGCCCGGCACTCAGTTGAACGCCACCATCATCGGCAAGACGCGTCTGCAAACCACTGAAGCGTTCGGCAATATCCTGATGAAGGTCAATACCGACGGTTCCCAGGTTCGCCTGGGTGACGTTTCGCGTATCGAACTGGGCGGCCAGAACTACAGCATCAGCGCACAGTTCAACGGCAAGCCGGCTTCCGGTATGGCGATCAAGCTGGCAGCCGGTGCCAACGCACTGGACACCGCCAAGGCGATTCGCGAAACGGTTGCGTCCCTCGAACCGTTCTTCCCGCCTGGCATGAAGGCTGTGGTGCCGTATGACACCACGCCGGTTGTGACCGAATCGATCTCCGGTGTGGTTCACACCCTGATCGAAGCGATCGTGCTGGTGTTCCTGGTGATGTTCCTGTTCCTGCAGAACTTCCGCGCCACCATCATCACCACCATGACCGTACCGGTGGTATTGCTGGGTACCTTCGGGATCCTCGCTGCGTTCGGCTTCACCATCAACACCCTGACCATGTTCGGCATGATCCTGGCCATCGGCTTGCTGGTGGACGATGCCATCGTTGTGGTGGAGAACGTCGAGCGGGTAATGGCCGAGGAGCACTTGTCGCCCAAGGAGGCGACGGTCAAGTCCATGGGCCAGATCCAGGGGGCCCTGGTGGGTATCGCCCTGGTGCTGTCGGCGGTATTGCTGCCAATGGCGTTCTTCGGTGGTTCCACCGGTGTGATCTACCGCCAGTTCTCCATCACTATCGTTTCGGCGATGGCGCTGTCGGTACTGGTTGCCCTGGTCTTCACCCCGGCCTTGTGCGCCACCATGCTCAAGCCGATTGACCCGGAAAAACACGGCCAACCCAAGCGCGGCTTCTTCGGCTGGTTCAACCGTACCTTCGACCGTGGCGTACTGAGCTACGAGCGCGGCGTCGGTAACATGATCAAGCACAAGTTCCCGGCGTTCGTGGTCTATGCCCTGATCCTTGCCGGCATGATCTGGATGTTCACCCGCATTCCAAGCGCGTTCCTCCCAGAGGAAGACCAGGGCGTGATCTTTGCCCAGGTACAAACGCCGGTGGGTTCTTCGGCTGAACGTACGCAGAAAGTCATCGACGATATGCGCGCCTACCTGTTGAACGACAAGGAAGGCGAGCCAGGCGAAGGCAAGGCTGTCAAATCGGTGTTTACCGTGAACGGCTTCAACTTCGCCGGTCGTGGCCAGAGCTCGGGCCTCGCGTTCGTGATGCTCAAGCCGTGGGACGAGCGTGACTCGAGCCAGTCGGTATTTGAGGTTGCCAAGCGTGCCCAGGGTTACTTCTTCGGGGCCTTCAAGGACGCCATGGTATTTGCCGTGGTGCCACCTTCGGTACTCGAACTGGGTAACGCCACCGGTTTCGACGTGTTCCTGCAAGACCAGGGCGGCGTCGGCCACCAGAAGCTGATGGATGCGCGTAACCAGTTCCTGGGTGCCGCGGCACAAAGCAAGATCCTGGCGGGCGTGCGCCCCAACGGCGTGAACGATGAGCCGCAGTACGAGCTGACCGTTGACGACGAGAAGGCCAGTGCCCAGGGCATCAGCCTGGCAGACATCCAGCAGACCCTGGCAATCGCCTTGGGTGGCAGCTACATCAACGACTTCATCGACCGTGGTCGTGTGAAGAAGGTGTATGTACAGGGTGACGCCGCCAGCCGGATGTCTCCGGAAGACCTGAGCAAATGGTACGTGCGCAGCACGTCCGGGAAAATGGTGCCGCTGTCGGCCATCTCTTCGGGCAAGTGGATCTTCGGTTCGCCAAAGCTCTCGCGCTATAACGGTGTAGCGGCGATGGAAATCCTCGGTACCCCGGCACCTGGCTACAGTACCGGTGATGCGATGGCGGAAGTCGAACGCATTGCCAAGGACCTGCCGGCTGGCGTTGGTTACTCCTGGACCGGCCTGTCGTACGAAGAACGCCTGTCCGGCTCCCAGGCACCTGCGCTGTACGCCCTGTCGCTGCTGGTGGTGTTCCTCTGCCTCGCGGCACTGTACGAAAGCTGGTCGATCCCGATTGCGGTGATTCTGGTTGTACCGCTGGGTGTGATCGGTGCGTTGATCGCCACCAGCCTGCGGGGACTGTCCAACGACGTGTTCTTCCAGGTGGGCCTGTTGGTGACGGTGGGTCTGGCAGCGAAAAACGCCATCCTGATCGTGGAGTTCGCCAAGGAGCTCCACGAGCAGGGCAAAGGCATTGTCGAGTCGGCCATCGAGGCATCCCGCATGCGTCTGCGACCGATCATCATGACGTCCATGGCGTTCATGCTCGGCGTACTGCCCCTGGCAATTTCCACCGGTGCCGGCTCAGGTAGCCAGCACGCCATCGGTACGGGCGTAATTGGCGGTATGATCACCGCCACGGTCCTCGCGATCTTCTGGGTACCCCTGTTCTTCGCAACCGTGTCCTCCGCTGGCGAGCGTAAAAAGACTGAACCCAAGCAAACTCCTAAAGAGGCTGGCCAATGAGCAAGTCGCTACTTTCCTTAGCGGTCACGGCATTCGTGCTCAGTGGCTGCTCGCTGATCCCGGACTACCAGCGCCCTGAAGCGCCGGTAGCCGCGCAGTTCCCGCAGGGGCCGGCGTATTCGTCGGCTCAGGCGCCAGGCCAGGCAGCTGCCGAGCAGGGCTGGAAGCAGTTTTTCCATGACCCTGCCCTGCAACAGCTGATCCAGACCGCCCTGGTGAACAACCGCGACCTGCGTGTCGCGGCCCTGAACATCGATGCGTATGCCGCGCAGTACCAGATCCAGCGCGCCGACCTGTTCCCGGCGGTTTCGGCCACGGGCAGCGGCAGCCGTACGCGCACCCCGGCCAAGCTGTCGCAGACCGGCGAAGCGGGCATCACCAGCCAATACTCGGCGGGCCTCGGGATCAGTTCTTATGAGCTGGACCTGTTCGGCCGCGTACGCAGCCTGAGCGAACAAGCGCTGCAACAATACTTCGCGACCGAAGAAGCGCGTCGCACCACCCAGATCAGCCTGGTGGCCAGCGTGGCCAACGCCTACCTGACCTGGCAGGCCGACAAGGAGCTGCTCAAGCTCACCCAGGACACCCTGGGCGCGTACGAGCAGAGCTTCAAACTGACCTCGCGCAGCAATGAAGTCGGCGTGGCTTCGGCCCTGGACCTGAGCCAGGCCCGTACCTCGGTGGAAAACGCCCGGGTTGCACTGGCGCGTTATACCCGCCAGGTGGCCCAGGACGAAAACAACCTGACCCTGCTGCTGGGTACCGGCCTGCCGGCGAACATCGTCAGCCGGCCATTGGCTGATGACCTGTTGAGCGAAGTACCGGCCGGCCTGCCATCGGACCTGCTGCAACGTCGTCCCGACATCCTGCAGGCCGAGTACAACCTCAAGGCGGCCAACGCCAACATCGGTGCGGCACGCGCTGCGTTCTTCCCGAGCATCACCCTGACCGCCAGCGCCGGCACCGCGAGCCCGACCCTGGGCGGCCTGTTCAAGGGCGGTTCGGGTACCTGGTCGTTTGCACCGCAGATCAACATCCCGATCTTCAACGCCGGCAGCCTGCGCGCCAGCCTGGATTACTCGAAAATCCAGAAAGAGATCAACGTCGCCAACTACGAGAAAGCCATCCAGACCGGCTTCCAGGAAGTCTCCGACGGCCTCGCCGCCCGTGAGACCTACAAGCAGCAACTGGACGCCCAACGTGGCTTCGTCGCGGCCAACCAGGATTACTACCGCCTGGCCGAGCGTCGCTACCGTATTGGTGTCGACAGCAACCTGACGTTCCTCGACGCCCAGCGCCAACTGTTCAGTGCCCAGCAATCGCTGATCACCGACCGCCTGGCGCAGCTCAACAGCGAGGTCAACCTGTACAAGGCCCTCGGTGGTGGCTGGAACGAACAGACCGCGAAGAACGAACCGTTGAAAGAAGAAGCACCGCCCTTGAAGTTGTTCTGATAGTGGCGCAGTAGACAAAAACCGCTTCCCGCCCAGGAAGCGGTTTTTTTACGCCCATGACTTTGCGTTCGATCATCGCCCACAACCCGCTCTCCCCCACTTTCATCGCCCCCGCACCGCCCCGCACCATGGCCGCCACCTGCATAACCCCAATAACAACAGGTCTGACACCATGAGCACTTTCGACCCGCGCCGGCTTTTGCTGGCAACCGCTGTCGCCAGCATTGCCCTCCCCGTTGTCGCTGAAGAACACGGCTTCCTGGAAGACGCCAGCGCCAACCTAAACCTGCGTAATTTCTTCTTCAACCGCAACTACACCAACCCCAGCAAGACCCAGGGCGGCGCACAGGAGTGGACGCAAAGCTTCATCCTCGACGCCAAATCCGGCTTCACCCAGGGCACCGTCGGTTTCGGCGTGGATGTACTGGGCCTGTACTCATTGAAGCTCGATGGCGGACGCGGCACGGGTGGCACCCAGCTGTTGCCGCTGGACCACGATGGCCGCCCGGCGGATGAATTCGGGCGTCTGGGCGTGGCGTTCAAGGCACGGGTTTCAAAGACAGAAGTGAAAGTCGGCGAATGGATGCCGGTGCTGCCGATCCTGCGTTCGGACGATGGCCGCTCGCTCCCGCAAACCCTGCGCGGCGGGCAAATCACCTCCAAGGAAATCGACGGCCTGACCCTGTACGGCGGCCAGTTCCGCGCCAACAGCCCACGGGACGACAGCAGCATGACCGACATGTCCATGTTCGGGAAAACCGCGTTCACCTCCGACCGCTTCAACTTCCAGGGCGGCGAATATGCCTTCAACGACAAACGCACCCAGGTCGGTGTGTGGAACGCCCAGCTCAAGGACATCTACAGCCAGCAATACCTCAACCTGATCCACAGCCAACCGGTGGGCGACTGGACCCTGGGCGCCAACCTCGGGTTCTTCTATGGCAAGGACGACGGCAGCGCCCGCGCCGGTGACCTCGACAACAAGACCTGGTCCGGACTGTTCTCGGCCCGATACGGCGGCAACACGTTCTACGTCGGCCTGCAAAAACTCACCGGCAACAGCGCCTGGATGCGCGTCAACGGCACCAGCGGCGGCACCCTGGCCAACGACAGCTACAACGCCAGCTACGACAACGCCCAGGAAAAATCCTGGCAGGTACGCCATGACTATAACTTCGCCGCCCTGGGTATTCCGGGCCTCACGCTGATGAACCGCTACATCAGCGGCAGCAACGTACACAGCGGCACGGTGACCGATGGCAAGGAATGGGGACGGGAAAGTGAAGTGGCCTACGTGGTGCAGAGCGGAGCGCTGAAGAATCTCAATGTGCGCTGGCGTAACTCCAGCATGCGCCGGGACTACAACAACAACGAGTTTGATGAAAACCGGTTGATCGTCAGTTACCCGATAAGCCTGCTGTAAAGCCTCGACAGTCTTGTTGTATGGTGCGCGCGTGTCATGGATGACCCGCCCCAGCAGCCAATGTCATTCGAGTCCGCCATGAAACCCTTCGCCACCGTATCGGCCGTATTAGCCCTGGCCCTGAGCCTCAGCGGTTGCATCGGCCCGCCCCTGGCGCTGACACCGCAAACCGAACAACGCCTGAAAACCGAGGCGCCGATCCGTTTTTTGCTGACCTTCGATGACGGCCCCAGCGCCTCGGGCTTCATGAACCCCAGCCGTTCGGTGATGGCGGACCTGGCGAACAACCCGATACAGCCGGGGATCAAGGCGGTGTTCTTCCTGCAGACCGAGGCGCCCCGCTCCGGCGGCAACCCCCGGGGCTACAAGACCATGGAGCGCGAATACGCGGCCGGCCATATCCTGGGCTTCCACACCGCGACCCCGTGGCACAGCAACCATCGCTTGCAGAATCCGGCTGAACTGGAGCACTACCTCAGCCTGGGTTCGTCGACCCTCACCTCCATCACCGGCCAACCGCCCACACTGGTACGCCCGCCGTTCTGGAACTATGACAAGCGCACCTTCGCCGCCTATCAGCAACACGGCATGCATGTGTTGCTGACCGACCTGAGTGCAAACGATGGGGTGATCTGGGTGTTCAACGGCAGCCCGCGTCGACGGGAAAACCTGATACGCCAACTCTCGGTGGTGCGCGAGCGCATCGCCAAAGGCGAATTACCGACGGTGGACGGCGTGATCCCGGTGGTGGTGACCTTCCACGATATCAACCGCTACACCGCCTGGCACTTGAAGGAATACCTGCAAATCCTGCTGGACAGCGCCCATATCAATGGCGTGCCCCTCGCCACACAGCCTTTCTACACCGACCGGGCAACCTTGCAGCGAGCCGCCATGGCCCGCACGGTAAAAAGCGCCGACGAAGTCGTGCATCTGCCCGGCGTGTGGAATTGGGTGTGGGACGCTGACTCGCACTAGGCGCGCGACTCTACCCCCAACTCATCCCACACCGACTCGGCCAAGTGAAACGTCGCATTCGCCGCCGGAATCCCGCAATAGATCGCGCTCTGCATCAGCACTTCCTTGATCTCGGCGCGGGTCACACCGTTGCTCGCGGCGGCGCGCAGGTGCAGCTTCAGCTCTTCGCTGCGGTTCATGCCGATGAGCATGGCGATGGTGATCAGGCTGCGGGTATGCCGCGGCAGCCCCGGGCGGGTCCAGATATCACCCCAGGCGTGGCGGGTGATCATTTCCTGGAACTCGCTGTTGAACTCGGTCAGGGCGTTGAGGCTGCGGTCGACATGGGCGTCGCCCAGCACTTCGCGGCGCACTTGCAGGCCTTCGGCATAACGTTGTTTCTCGTCCACAAAACGCTCCTCATGCAACGGTGACGACAGGCACATACCTGTGGCGAGGGAGCTTGCTCCCGTTGGGTCGCGCAGCGACCCCAGTGAGGCCGCTACAGGGTTTTACAAATAGTTGGGTTGCGGCTGCTCAGGGGCTGCTACGCAGCCCAACGGGAGCAAGCTCCCTCGCCACAGGGTTCAGCGATACTCAGCGCGATAGCAGAAATTCCAGCACACGGTCGCTGAACGCCGCACCGGCTTGCACGTTGGACAAGTGCGCGGCATAGAACTCGGCATACTCGGCGCCCTGCACATGCGCCTGGATAAAGTGCCCACCCGCCGGCGGCGTCACCGCATCTTCGCTGCCTGCGATCACCAGGGTCGGCACCTTGATCGACGCCAGTTGCTCGCGGAAATCCGCGTCGCGCACGGCCGCGCAGTTTGCGGCATAACCCTGGGGATCAGTCGCCGCCAGCATATCGGTGATCAGCTTGGCCTGGTCAGGATGAGCCTCGGCGAAGTCGGCGGTGAACCAGCGGGCAATTGACGCATCACGCAGGGCAACCATCGCGGCCGCACCGTCGCGCAGGACCATCTCGATGCGTGGGTTCCAGATCTCGGGCGTGCCGATCTTCGCGGCGGTGTTGCACACCACCAGCCGGCGCAAACGCTCACCCGCGTTGATCCCCAGCCACTGGCCGATCAGGCCGCCCATGGACAACCCGCAGAAATGCGCGCGCTCGATCTGCAACGCATCCAGCAGCGCCAACACGTCACGGCCCAACTGCTCGATGCTGTAGGGGCCTTCGGTGACCAGCGACTTGCCATGGCCGCGGGTGTCGAAACGCAGCACCCGGAAGTACTGGATGAACGCCTCGATCTGGATGTCCCACATATGCAGGTCGGTGCCCAGGGAGTTGGACAGCACCAGTACCGGTGCATCTTCGGGGCCATCGAGTTGGTAGTTCAGTTCGCCATCGGCGAGTTGTACAAATCCCACAGCAGCCTCCTCAGGCAGTCAAAGCAAAATGTTCGGCCACGGCCCGGGTGACCCAGGTGTACGCCTGGCCCAGGTAGTGCGTCGGGTCCAGCAGGCGATCGAGTTCGGCCGCCGAAAGCTCGGCAGTCACTTGGGGTTCATCCCCCAGCACCGCGCGCAGGTGACGCCCGTCGGCGACGGCGCGTTTGCAGCATTGTTCCAGCAGATGGTGCGCGGTTTCGCGGCCCAGGCGCTGGGCGAGGACGATGCTGACCGCTTCGGCCAGTACCAGGCCCTGGGTCAGATCAAGGTTTTGGACCATGCGCCGGGGGTCGACTTCCAGGCCTTCGCTGACCAGCAGCGCCTGATGCAACGCACCGGATACCAGCCGGCAAATCTCCGGCAGGGTTTCCCATTCGGCGTGCCACAGGCCCAGGCTGCGTTCGTGTTCCTGGGGCATCGCGCTGAACATCGTTGCCACCAGGCCGGGCACTCGCGTGGCAGCGCTGATCAGCACGGCAGCGCCCACCGGGTTGCGCTTGTGGGGCATGGTCGAAGAGCCGCCCTTGCCGGGGGCCGACGGCTCAAACACTTCCGCCGCTTCGGTCTGCATCAGCAGGCTGATGTCGCGACCCAGCTTGCCGAGGCTGCCGGCGATCAAACCGAGCACCGAGGCAAACTCCACCAGGCGGTCGCGCTGGGTGTGCCAGGGTTGCTCCGGCAGGCCCAGCTGCAACTCGGCGGCCAGTGCTTGCGCCACCGGCATCGCCTGTTCACCGAGGGCCGCCAGGGTTCCGGAAGCACCGCCAAATTGCAGCACCAGCAAACGCGGCTTGAGCTCACTGAGGCGCTGCCGGTTGCGGGTGACTGCGCCGAGCCAGCCGGCGATCTTCATGCCCAGCGTGACCGGCGTTGCATGCTGCAGCCAGGTCCGGCCCGCCAAAGGAGTTGTCCCGTAACGCTGGGCCTGGGCGGCAAGAATGTCCCCCAACCGCGCCAGATCATGTTCGATCAGCTCGACCGCACTGCGCAGTTGCAGCACCAGGCCGGTGTCCATCACATCCTGGCTGGTAGCGCCCAGATGCACATAACGTTCGGCGCCGGCATCTTCGCTGGCGATCAACTTGCCGAGGGCCTTGACCAAGGGAATCGCGGAGTTGCCTGCGGTGGCGATGGCGTCGCCGAGGGCATCTACGTCGTAGAGAGAAGCCAGGCAGGCCTGGGCAATGGGCGCGACGGCCGCTTGCGGGATCAACCCGACCTGAGCCTCGGCCCGGGCCAGCGCCGCTTCGAAATCCAGCATGCCCTGCAAACGCCCCTGGTCGCAGAACACTTCGGCCATGCCGTTGGCGGTGAAGTAGGCGTCGAACAGTTGGTTGCTCGTGCGCATCGTCATAACACATCCCTAGGTGGCGCATACCCGGCAACGGGCATGCGCCAGCCGGTTACAGATCGTGGTGCAAATACGCCGCCTCTTTGGGCAGGCGCAAGCTGAACAGGAACGCCACCGCCATCATCGCCGTGACGTACCAGTAGAAGGTGTTCTCCATGCCCATGGACTTGAGCCCCAAGGCCACATATTCCGCCGAACCACCGAAGATCGCGTTCGCCACCGCATACGCCAGGCCCACGCCCAGTGCGCGTACTTGTGGCGGGAACATTTCGGCTTTCACCAGGCCACTGATGGAGGTGTAGAAGCTCACGATGGCCAGGGCCAGGGTGATCAGCACAAAAGCCAGGAACGGGCTGCTGACGGTTTTCAGGGTCAACAGGATTGGTACAGTGCACAGCGTGCCCAGGGCGCCGAACCACAGCATCGAGTTACGGCGGCCAATCTTGTCCGCCAGCATGCCGAACACCGGCTGCATGCACATGTAGAAGAACAGCGCGCCGGTCATGATGTAGCTGGCGGTCTTGGCGTGCATCCCGGCGGTGTTCACCAGGTACTTCTGCATATAGGTGGTGAACGTGTAGAAAATCAGCGAGCCGCCGGCGGTGTAGCCGAGCACGGTGATAAACGCCGCCTTGTGATCGCGGAACAGCGCGGCAATGCTGCCGGCGTCCTTGTCTTCACGCATTTCCTTGCTGGTGGTTTCTTTCAGGGTGCGACGCAGCAACAGCGAGATCACCGCCGCAATGGCGCCGATCACGAACGGAATGCGCCAGCCCCAGGCCCGCAGTTCTTCTTCGGTGAGGATCTGTTGCAGGATCACCACCACCAACACCGCCAGCAGTTGCCCGCCGATCAGGGTCACGTACTGGAACGAGGCGAAGAACCCGCGCTGGCCCTTGAGGGCGACTTCACTCATGTAGGTGGCAGTGGTGCCGTATTCGCCGCCTACCGACAGGCCCTGGAACAACCGGGCGACCAACAGCAGGGCCGGGGCCCAGGCGCCGATGTCTTTGTAGGTGGGCAAAAAGGCGATGACCAGGGAACCGGCGCACATCATCAGCACCGAGATCATCATGGAATTCTTGCGACCGTGTTTATCCGCCACCCGGCCGAACAGCCAGCCGCCGATGGGGCGCATCAGGAAGCCGGCGGCGAACACGCCGGCGGTGTTCAGCAGTTGCACGGTGGGGTCGTCCGACGGGAAAAACGCCGGGGCGAAATAGATGGCGCAGAAGGCATAGACGTAGAAGTCGAACCATTCGACGAGGTTGCCGGAAGAGGCACCGACAATCGCAAAAATCCTTTTGCTGCGTTCTTCTCCGGTGTAGTGGCTGGTTTTTGTTGTCATGTTTTTTCACTCAGTGGGAACGGTTATAGCCTAGACATACTTTGCAACAACCATGTTCCGCAAGCAGACTTTTGGATATTTGTTGCCTGGGCCGGCCTCATCGCGGGCAAGCCCGGCTCCCACATTTGGAATGCATTCCCCTGTGGGAGCTGGCTTGCCTGCGATAAATCCGCAACCCACTCAATAATCGAAGAACACCGTCTCTTCGTCTGTGCCCTGCAAAATCACATTCCACTGATACACACCCGCCGCATCCGCCTTGGCGATCAACGTACGGCGGCGCTCCTGCGGCACACACGCCAGCAGCGCGTCATCCCCATTCGCCGCTTCACCGTCAAAGTAAATCCGCGTCAGCAGGTGCTTCACCAGCCCACGGGCAAACACCAGCACCACCAGGTGCGGCGCCTGGGTCGTGCCCTTCAACCCCGGCACACTGCCCGGCTTGATGGTGGTAAAGCGAAAACGCCCTTCGGCATCCACCGGCACCCGGCCAAAGCCTTCGAAGTTCGGGTCCACCGGTTTGTCCTGCTCATCCTCGGGATGGTCGTACTTGCCAGCCGCATTGGCCTGCCAGACTTCCAGCATGGCGTCGTTGACCACATCGCCATTGCCATCCACCACCTGCCCGGTGATCGCCACGCGCTCGCCGAGGGTGGCGGCAACGGTCAGGTCTTCGCGGTTCAGCCAGGTCAGGCCGATGTGGTAATACGGCCCGACGGTGTGGGAAGTAGTCGCGTTGAGGCTCATCTCATTTCTCCATCGGCGTGGCGTCGCGGCCGCGCAGGACGATGTCCCAGCGGTAGCCGAGGGCATAGTGCGGAATGGTTTTTTCCAGATCGAACGAGGCGATCAGGCGCTCCTTGGCGGACGTGTCCGGGACGCAGTTGTAGATCGGGTCATAGGCCAGCAGCGGGTCACCGGGGAAATACATCTGCGTCACCAACCGCGTCAGCACACTCGGGCCGAACAGCGAGAAGTGGATGTGCGCCGGGCGCCACGCGTTGTGGTGGTTGCCCCACGGGTATGCGCCGGGCTTGATGGTCTGGAACTGGTACCAGCCGTCGGCGTCGGTGACGGTACGCCCGGTGCCGGTGAAGTTCGGGTCCAGCGGTGCGTCGTGCTGGTCGCGCTTGTGGTTGTAGCGGCCGGCAGCGTTGGCCTGCCAGATTTCCACGAGGATGCCGGGAACGGGCAGGCCGTTTTCATCCAGCACGCGCCCGTGAATGATGATGCGTTCGCCCTGGGGCTCGCCTTCGTGCTGGGCGGTCAGGTCGTTGTCCTTCTCGTTGACGCGCTCGGCGCCGATGGTCGGGCCGGTGATTTCCGACAGGGAATGGGGCAGGAACACCAACGGCTTGGACGGCGAACGCAGGTTCGTCGACTGGTAGGCCGGGTGCAGGTAATCAGGCTGAGTACCCGCTTGCGGGCGCCGGTATCCGGGCTTGTCACTCATGGAGCAATCCTCTTTATTCTTGTGGGTCTCAAACGCGTTCGATTGCCAGGGCCAGGCCTTGGCCCACACCGACGCACATGGTCGCCAGGCCTTTGCTGCCACCGGTTTTTTCCAGCTGATGCAGCGCGGTCAGTACCAGGCGCGCACCGCTCATGCCCAGCGGATGGCCAAGGGCAATCGCGCCGCCGTTCGGGTTGACCTGCGGTGCGTCGTCGGCAATCCCCAGTTCACGCAGCACGGCCAGGCCCTGGCTGGCGAAGGCTTCGTTGAGTTCGATCACATCGAAATCAGTTACCGCCAGGCCCAGGCGCTCCACCAGTTTGCGCACCGCCGGCACCGGGCCGATGCCCATCACACGCGGCGCCACACCGGCGCTGGCCATGCCCAGCACCCGGGCGCGGGCGGTCAGGCCGTGTTTTTTGACGGCTTCAGCAGAGGCCAGAATCAGCGCAGCGGCACCATCGTTCACACCAGAGGCGTTGCCTGCGGTGACGGTCTTGTCCGGGCCGTTGACCGGCTTGAGTTTGGCCAGGGCTTCCAGAGTGGTATCGGCCCGCGGATGCTCGTCGTGCTCGACCACGGTTTCGCCTTTTTTGTGGGCGACACGCACCGGTACGATTTCTTCGGCGAAGAAACCGGCGGCCTGTGCAGCGGCAGTACGTTGTTGGCTGCGCAGGGCGAAGGCGTCCTGGTCGGCGCGGGAGATTTTATAGTCGTCGGCCACGTTGTCAGCGGTTTGCGGCATCGGGTCGACGCCGTACTGGGCCTTCATCAACGGATTGATAAAGCGCCAGCCGATGGTGGTGTCTTCCAGCTTCATGTTGCGCGAGAACGCCGCATCGGCCTTGCCCATCACGAACGGCGCGCGGGACATCGACTCGACGCCACCGGCAATCGCCAGTTCCATCTCGCCGCTGGCGATGGCGCGGAAGGCCGTGCCGATCGCGTCCATGCCCGAAGCGCACAGGCGGTTCAGGGTGACGCCGGGGATGCTCTCCGGAAGGCCCGCCAACAATGCCGCCATGCGCGCCACGTTGCGGTTGTCTTCGCCGGCCTGGTTGGCGCAGCCGAGGAACACTTCGTCCACCGCGCTCCACTCCACCGACGGGTTGCGTTCCATCAGCGCCTTGATCGGCAGTGCCGCCAGGTCATCGGCGCGCACGGTGGACAAGCCACCGCCAAAACGGCCGATAGGGGTACGAATGGCGTCACAGATAAATACGTCGCGCATCAGGCTTCTCCGGGGGCTTGGCCGTGGGCGGCAGCGGTGCGTGCCTCAAGGTCGCGCAGGGCAGTCAGTTCAATCTCGGTGGGTTCGGCGCTGGTGGTCACCTGGTCGGCAAAACGAATCGCCCAACCGGTGGCGGCCACTACTTGCTCACGGGTCACGCCGGGGTGCAGGGCGGTGACGACAAATTCGTGGCTGCCCTCCTCCGGCTCCATGATGCACAGGTCGGTAATAATCCCTACAGGACCGGCGCCTGGCAGACCCAGGCGTTTGCGCGAGTCACCGCCTTCGCCGTGGCCGACCGAAGTGATGAAGTCCAGCTTGTCGACAAACGAGCGAGCCGACTGCTTGAGGATGATCAGCACGCTCTTCGCGGAGCCGGCGATCTCCGGTGCGCCACCGGCACCTGGCAGGCGCACTTTGGGCTGGTGGTAGTCACCGACCACGGTGGTGTTGATATTGCCGAAACGGTCGACCTGGGCCGCGCCGAGGAAGCCGACGTCAATGCGCCCGCCCTGCAGCCAGTAGCGAAAAATCTCACCGGTCGGCACCACGGTGTCAGCGGTTTCAGCCAGCTCGCCGTCACCGATGGACAGCGGCAGCACCGAAGGCTTGGCGCCAATCGGGCCGGACTCGTAAATCAGCACCACATCCGGCGACGACGTCAGGCGCGCCAGGTTGGCAGCCTTGGAGGGAAGGCCGATGCCGACGAAGCACACCGAACCGTTCTTCAGGCGGCGCGCGGCGGCGACGGTCATCATTTCGTTGGTCGAGTAAGCCATTATTTGGCCTCCTGCGCGGTGGCCAGCTTGGCCTGGAATTCACTGAAATTGGCGGTGCCGTGGATGTATTCGTTGATCCACGCAGTAAACGTCTCACGGTCCCGGGCGATGGGGTCCCAGGCCTGGTAGAAACGGTTGTCACGTTCGGTGTAACCGTGGGCGTAGGACGGATGCGCGCCACCCGGCACATGGCACACGGCAGTCAGGGCCCAGGTCGGCAGCACGCAGGCGTTCATCGGCGCGTTGAGGTCGTCGACGATTTCTTCAACGGTAACGATGCAGCGCTTGGCCGCCAGGGCCGCTTCCTTCTGCACCCCGAGGATGCCCCACAGCAGCACGTTGCCCTTGCGGTCAGCCTTTTGCGCGTGGATCACGGTGATGTCCGGGCGCACCGACGGCACGGCCGCCAGCACTTCACCGGTGAAGGGGCAGGTCACGGTCTTGATCAGCGGGTTGACCTTGGGCAGGTCGGAGCCGGCGTAGGCGCGCAACACCGCGAATGGCAGGCCGGAGGCACCGGCGACGTAGGCATTGGCCAGGTCGGCGTGGCTGTGCTCTTCGATCTCCAGCGGTTGCGGCCATTGCTTTTCAACGGCGTCCCGCAGGCGATGCAGGGAACCCACGCCCGGGTTGCCGCCCCAGGAGAAAATCAGCTTGCGTGCACAGCCGGCACCGATCAACTGGTCGTAGATCAGGTCAGGCGTCATGCGCACCAGCGTCAGGTCTTTCTTGCCCTGACGAATGATTTCATGACCTGCCGCCGTAGGAATCAGGTGAGTAAAGCCTTCGAGTGCAACGGTGTCGCCGTCATTCACGAACTGCTTTACCGCATCAGCCAGCGAAAGGATTTCAGCCATGGGGTGGGCTCCCGGTATCGATCGAAAAAGGCGCTGGAGGCAGCGCCGAAGTGCTTGAAGATTAAGCCGGGGGTCGGGGCCAAACAATCCGATAATCGACTGAGTGTTCGATTATCGAACGGATTGTTGTCTTGCTATCGGTCCGTTTCAGGTAGCGTCGGCATGGCTGACCATGCCCTTGATCACCACCGCGGTGGTGGCCAATGCCGCCGGGATCACCAGGGCGGTCAGCACCTGTTCGAAGTTCCAGCCCAGGCCCAGCAAGGTCGCGCCCATCCACGCCCCGAGGATCGCGCCGAAGCGGCCGATGCCGAGCATCCACGACACGCCCGTGGCGCGGCCCTGGGTCGGGTAGAAACGTGCGGCCAGCGACGGCATCGCCGACTGCGCACCGTTGACACACATGCCGGCAATCAACACCAGAGTCGCCAGCAGCGTGATATTGCCCAGGCTCTGCCCCACCGCGTAGGCAAACACCCCGGCCAGCAGGTAGAAAGTGCCGATGACCTTGTGCGGATTGAACCGGTCCATCGCCCAGCCCACGCCGACCGCACTCAATACGCCGCCAAACTGGAACAACGCACCGATAAACGCGGCCTGTTCCATGCTGGCGCCGCTGTCGCGCATCAGGGTCGGCAGCCAACTGGTCAGCAGGTAAACAATCACCAGGCCCATGAAATACGTCAGCCACAACAGCAAGGTGCCGGCGCTGTAGGTGCCGGAGAAGATCACCGCGAACACGTTGCGCGCCTTGACGGTTTTCTGTTCGGGCACGCTGAAGCTCGAGGCCTGGGCGACGATGCCCGGCTCGATAGGCGCCAGGGTCTTGCGCACCTTGTCGGTGCCGCGATTGCGCACCACCAGGTAACGCGCCGACTCCGGCAGCCAGAACAGCAGCACCACCGCGAGGATCAGCGGCAACAGGCCGCCGATCATCAGCAGGCTGTGCCAGCCATACGCCGGGATCAGCTTGGCCGAGATAAACCCGCCACCGGCCATGCCCAGGTTGAAGCCGCAGAACATGCTGGTCACCAGCAGCGACTTATGGCGTTCCGGGGTGTATTCGGAGAGCAGTGTCGTGGCGTTCGGCATGCCGGCGCCCAGGCCGAGACCGGTGAGGAAGCGCAGGATCAGCAGTTGATCGACGTTGCTGCTGTAGGCCGAGGCCAGGCTGAAGGCCCCAAACACCAGCACCGCCCCCACCAGCACCACCTTGCGCCCGAAGCGGTCGGCGAGTGGGCCGGAGCCCAGGGCGCCGAAGACCATGCCGATCAACGCGGCACTCATTACCGGGCCGAGGCTGGCGCGGTCGATGCCCCAGTCCTGGGACAGCGCCGGTGCGATGAAGCCCATGGCGGCCGTGTCGAGGCCGTCGAGGAAGACGATGAGAAAACACAGGATCACCACTCGCCACTGATACCGCGACAGCGGCTGGGCGTTGATGAAGGACTGAACGTCCAAACAAGTACCGACAGCAGGTGAAGGCTGATTCATTATTTTTATTTCCACACCGATGGGCGGGCGAACGACCTTGAGTCGTCATTATTATTGGGGCGGCGCCTTGAAGCGCTGCCGCACATTAATAAGCCTTGGGAAACACCGTCAATTCATCCAGCCGGGATCTGTGCGGTCACCGAACAGCTTACGCAAACAGCTGCGCGCTCAGCTCCTGGCTGGCACTGAGCATGCTCGGCAGGAAACGCTGCTCCAGCTCGCTGCGGCTGACCCGCCCGGCATGGGTGCTGACGTTCAGTGCCGCCAGGACCTGGCCCGAAGCGTCGTACACCGGCACGGCGATGGAACGCAGCCCTTGCTCCAGTTCCTGGTCGACAATGCACCAGCCCTGCTGCCGCACTTCCTGCAGGCATTCGAGCAAGGCTTGCGGGGTGGTGAGGGTGCGGCTGGTCTTGGTTTGCAGGTCGGCGTGGTCGAGGTAGTCCTGCAGCGAGGCGTCATCCAGCGCCGCCAGCAGGATACGGCCCATGGAGGTGCAGTAGGCCGGGAGACGGCCGCCCACGGAAAGGTCGACGGAAATCAGGCGTTGGGTGGTGGCGGAGCGGGCAATGTAGAGGATGTCATCACCTTCCAGGGTTGCCATGTTGCACGCCTCGTGGAGCTGCTCGCTCATGCGGTCCAGGTAAGGCTGCGCCGAAACGGCCAGGGGCGTGGACGACAGGTAAGCGTGGCCGAGGGTCAGCACCTTGGGCAACAGCGAATAGGTACGCCCGTCGGTGGTGGCGTAGCCGAGTTTGATCAGGGTATGCAGGCAACGGCGTACGGCAGCGCGGGGGATTTCCGTGCGGTGGCTAATCTGGGCGATGGTCAGGTGGCGCTTGCGCTCCTGGAATGCCTGCACCACGGCCAGGCCGCGTGCCAGGGAGGTCATGAAATCCGGATCACCGGTAAACGCCTGGATGCGCTTGGCCGGTGACGCAACGATCGGCGGCGCCACTGATGCGAAGGAGTTGCGCAATTGATCGTTCATTTGGGGTCCTTTCTCTTATTTTTAACCGCTGCGGGAGGGTGACCGCTATTACAAGCCGCCGTGCAATGGCTGCACAAGGCAGGGCAACCAACATTGGGCGATTATCGGACGGTCATTCGATTATCGCAATTTGTCACCGCCGACCGGTGCCGGAACCCCTCTACATCCATTTGAGTGCCTTTCAGAATCGACTGATGTACGAGAGAAGTTAAGGTTGATTAACGCCTGTAGAACATTGCACGATTTATGGCGCCAATAGTTCAGCAAATACCCCACACACCTGCGTAACAAAACCCTCACACAAAGTTGACGATTTTTAACTTGTTGGCGATAGTGTTATTCAAGCGCGTGGCTATAATGCATCCTGTGCAGGAGCCAGCCTCGCCTGACCCCGAGGATAGATTTCACCCAGTCGTGCACCGGCTGCGTGCAGGCTCCGCCGCAAGTACCTGACACACATTTCGAATGCCTGCCAACTGCTTGTGGCTGTGACAAGAAAACTGTTGCTACGACAACTGCTCTTCTCCGGTATCGTGGCCGCGTGCAATAAAGAAGTGGTTTTTCCTGTATACCTTTCCACGCTGATCTTCAGATTGACGGTATACCGGGGGCGACTTCCCGGCATCGCGTTTCGCCGGAATCAAACTCAACTCAATTAGGTAACAATGTGACGAAAGACGAACTGCGCGCGGAACTTGAGCGCCAGGAACAACGTTACAAGGATGTTTACGGCGGGGAAGTCACCACCTACGCCGCCCAGCCAGAACCTGAACGCAAGCCATGGCGCAAACGAGCCAGCCTGCTCGACCAGGCCTTTGCCCAGGAAATCCAAAAGATTGAACAGGACCTCAAAGCCGAAGAGCCATAAGCGTTTCGGGTTGAGCTTCCAAAGGTGCCATCTCTCTGCCAGTACCACGCTGGTGGAGGGAAGCCCGTTATGTGGCCTTAGCGAAATTTCATACGATTGTTTCAGTTATTCCCTTCCGGCGCTTTATCCCGCGAATTTGATGGATCCTCCATATAAATCAATCACTTGCCAAAGCCCCGAAAACACCGGGATGCACGCCTCCCCCCCATTTTTTTTCGTTGAAGAATGTTACCGATGAGCAGCTAGTGCATTGATTACCGATGTTTTCTGGCATAATCGCGCCCCCTTACGACCGGGTCAGAAAACCTTCATGATCGATTTATTCAGCGGACTGGATGCTTGGGTTCTAGTGAGCCTGTTGCTCGCCCTGGCCTTTGTCCTCGCCTTCGAGTTCATCAATGGCTTTCATGACACCGCTAACGCGGTTGCCACAGTCATCTATACCAAAGCCATGCCTCCGCATCTGGCCGTGTTCTTCTCCGGGGTGTTCAACTTCCTCGGCGTTTTGCTCGGTGGGGTCGGTGTTGCGTATGCCATCGTGCACCTGCTGCCGGTGGAGTTGCTGATCAATGTGAACACCGGCCACGGTCTGGCCATGGTCTTCTCATTATTGGCAGCGGCGATCACCTGGAACCTCGGCACCTGGTATTTCGGGATCCCGGCGTCCAGTTCCCACACCCTGATCGGTTCGATCCTCGGTGTCGGCCTGGCCAACGCCCTGATCAACGACATTCCCCTGGCTGACGGCGTCAACTGGCAGAAAGCGATCGATATCGGCGCTTCGCTGGTGTTCTCGCCGATGGCTGGTTTCGTGGTAGCCGCCCTGGTGTTGCTGGGCCTGAAATGGTGGCGCCCGCTGTCGAAGATGCACAAGACACCGGACCAGCGCCGCAAGCTCGACGACAAGAAGCACCCGCCGTTCTGGAACCGCCTGGTCCTGGTGATTTCGGCGATGGCCGTGAGCTTCGTGCACGGCTCCAACGACGGGCAGAAAGGTATTGGCCTGATCATGCTGGTACTGATCGGTATCGTGCCGGCGCAGTTCGTACTGGACCTGGGCAGCACCACTTACCAGATCGAGCGCACCCGCGACGCCACGCTGCACTTGAATCAGTTCTACCAGCGCAATCAAGAAACCCTCGGTGAGTTCCTGGCCCTGGGCAAAAGCGTGAAAGACGATTTGCCGGGCAAGTTCCAGTGCAATCCGCAGCAGACTGAACCGACGATCAACGCCCTGCTGGGGACCTTGAAAGGTGTCTCTGACTACCATTCGTTGACCGCCGAGCACCGGATTGAAGTGCGTCGTTATCTGTTGTGCCTGGATGACACCGCGAAGAAGGTGGGCAAGTTGCCAGGCCTGGATGCGCGTGAGAAGTCGGACCTGGACAAGTTGCGCAAGGACCTGACGGCGACCACCGAGTACGCGCCGTTCTGGGTGATCCTGGCGGTGGCACTGGCCTTGGGCCTGGGCACCATGGTGGGCTGGAAGCGTGTGGTGCTGACCATTGGTGAGAAGATCGGCAAGCAGGGCATGACGTATGCCCAGGGTATGTCGGCGCAGATCACCACGGCCAGCATGATTGGCTTGGCCAATATCTTCAGCTTGCCGGTTTCCACGACCCATGTGTTGTCTTCGGGTGTGGCGGGGACCATGGTGGCGAACAAGAGCGGGCTGCAAGGTGGCACCGTCAAGACCATTCTGATGGCTTGGGTGTTGACGCTGCCGGCGACTGTGGGCCTTTCGGCCGGGTTGTTCTGGTTGGCTTCCAAGGCTTTGGGTAGCTGACAGCTCTTGGGCTTGTGAAGAGGGTGCGACCTGTGAGGGTCGTGCCTTTTTTTATGGCTGGGGTTTGGGTGTATATCCGTTATTTAGGTAACGGCCACTTATGGTTCCGCTCTTACAGCGGCTCACTTTTGAACAGCGCAAAAGTAAGCAAAACGCTCTTGCCCCACCACTCGGCTCCTCGCCTAGGCTCGGAGTGCCCTCACTCCGGCTTTGGACCGTGGGCCGCCGTCATGGGCCATCCTTGGCCCAGGACGGCTAACCTGGCGTCCTGCCGGGTTACCCACGCTCCAAAGCCTGCGTTCGGCCAGCGTGGTTTAACGGGGCGCCTAAGATCAAGATCAAAAGCAGATCAACAGCACAGCGGCCTACCGGCCGGCTTGAGTGTTTAAAAGCCAAATCAAAAGCTAAAGCGGGCACGGTCCACTGTAGGAGCTGGCTTGCCGGCGATGGCATCAACTGGGTGTACCTGATGCGCCGAGGTGTCTGCATCGCCGGCAAGCCAGCTCCTACAGAAAAGCAGCGCCACACCGCCCGTAGCAGCTGTCGAGCGCCAGCGGGGCTGCGTGCTGTTGATCTTGATCTGCTCTTGATTTTGATCTGCGGGCCCCGTTAACCACGATGGCCGCAAGTAGGCACGGTGGAGCGGGTAAATCGGCAAGGATGCCGATTTAGCCGCGCCGGGCCATGGATGGCCCGTCGCGGCGGCCCGCGGAGCCGTGCCGGAGTGCGGGCATGCCGAGCCTAAGCGAGGCACCGAGTGGTGGGGCAAAGCGTTTTTTGGTTACTTTTTTAGGCGTTTGTAAAAAAGTGACTCGCTGTAAGAGCGAAACCATAAGTAGCCGTTACCGCAGCAACGGATATGTACACAAATCAAAAAATCCAAAACAAAAAATCCAAAACAAAAAAAAGGCGACCGAAGTCGCCCAAAATGCCTTGCGTGCTCATGTATCCGAAAAGACCTAAGGCCTCTTACGCTTATTAGCGTCTTTCCAGATAAAAATTCCAAACCCTACAAAGAACATCACCATGAGGCCAACCGTCAGCACTCCGGCAAACACCACATTATCGAAAAACATGACCGGCCTCCTGCACTTGCCCTGTTGCGATAGGGCTAAGTTAACCAAGAAGACGAAAGAAGAAATTGACGAGGATCAATGTCGCCCGCGACGGAGCGTAAAGAAGGGAAATAACTGACCTGCATCAAACGATGCAGGCTATATCAACGCTTTTTCGGTTTGCTTTTCGGCTTTTTCTTGGGCTTCCCCAACGGCATCGCCTGTTCAAACGCCTGGCGCACTTCATTCAGTCGCTTGTCATTCAGATCATGAACACGTTTGGCCCGTTCGGCATTCAGGTCAATCAGCTTGTCATCGTCACTCATGGCTTGGCTTACGTAATGGCTTGGATGCCCCAATAATGCGTCCTGCGCCAATCCCGCGTAAACAAAATCGATGTCATCCCGCGCATTTGCCCGCAAAATCCCCCCATCCCCCCCTCACACAGAGCGTTCGACGTGGCACTGCACAAGGACCTTCCCCCACTCCTGGCCCTGCGCGCCTTTGAGGCCGTGGCCCGGCATTTGAGTTTTATCAAGGCCGCCGCCGAGCTGTCAGTGACCCAAAGCGCCCTCAGCCATCAAGTGCAGAAACTCGAACAGCACCTGGGCAAACCGCTGTTTATCCGACGCACCCGCGCCATCGATCTGACCGAAGACGGCCAACACTACTACGACCAGATCCGCCCCGCCCTCGACACCATCGCCGCCGCCACCCGCCAGCAGCAAACACCGCCCGCCACCAGCGTACTGCGCGTCGGCCTGCTCGCCTCGTTCGCCACCTTGTGGCTGGCACCGCGCCTGGCGGGGTTTCTCAGCCGCTACCCACACATCCAGGTGGAGTTGGTGCCGGCGATTCAGCTGGCAGATGTCGCCGCCGCCGAGGTCGACCTGGCGATTCGCTACGGCAAGGGCGACTGGACCGACGTGCAGGCCACGCGCCTGATGAGCGAAACACTGTCACCCGTCTGCAGCCCGGCGTTCAAGGCCAGCCAACTGGCCAATGGCCCGCTGCTGATGGCCACCTCGCACCGCCCTTTCGAGTGGACCGACTGGTCCCGGCATTATCAGGTGGATGTGGAGCACTACCCCAAGGCGCTGCTGCACGACTACAACATCGTGGTCGAAGCCGCCGTCGCCGGCCAGGGCATCGCGATGGGCCGCCACCGCCTGATCGAACGCAGGCTCAAGGAAGGCACATTGGTGGAGGCCTTCGACTGGCCGCCCTATCAAAGCGAGATCGGTTACTGGCTGATTGCCCCGCATGGCGAAACCAGCACGGCGGCCGCTTGTTTCAGTGAATGGCTGCGGGAAATCTGTGCCGACGCATGAGTTATTTCGATACGTCGAGTTAAATCTATCCGTTTGTCGGCGAAAATCGCCCCGCCCATGCTGAAGACTCTTTCCAAGAGGATTCACCATGAGCCACTCCATCTCGCAACGCGTACAAGCCCTCGGCCTGAGCCTGCCGACACCCAGCCAGCCGATTGCCAACTACGTGAATTACGTGATCAGCCAGAACCAGCTGTTCATCTCCGGCCAAATCCCGCTGCTGGACGGCAAACCCACTTACATCGGAAGACTCGGCGAATCCATCAGCGAAGACGAAGGCGCCAAGGCCGCCGAGCTCGCGGCGCTGGGCCTGCTGGCCCAATTAAGCGATGCCCTGGGCGATGACCTGTCGCGACTGGTGCGCATCATTCGGTTGGGCGTATTTATCGCCAGCAGCGGTGATTTCCAGCGCCAGGGTGCAGTCGCCAATGGCGCTTCGAACTTGCTGGTCAACGCCCTCGGCGACAAAGGCCGGCATGCCCGTACGGCCGTGGGCGTCGCCAGCTTGCCGGGCGGCGTAGCCGTGGAGATCGACGCGATTTTCGAGTTGCAGCCGTGACTGCGCTGTCCCTGACCGAGGTCCGGGAGCTGCGGGACGAAACGCCGGGCTGCCAGTCCGGCATCGTCCACTTCAACCACGCCGGGGCCTCCCTGCCCAGCCAAGGGACGCTTGATGCAATCATTGACCAGTTGCAGCGCGAAGCCCGCGACGGCCCGATGGAGGCCGGCGAACACGGCGCACTGCTGACAGAAAAAGCCCGTCGCGCCGCCGCGCAACTGCTCAATGCACCCGTGTCATCGATTGCCTTCGCCAGCAGTGGCTCGACCGCCTGGAGCATGGCGTTCCAGGCGTTGGGCCCGTGGCAGCCAGGCGACCGCATTCTGGTGGGCCGCCACGAATGGGGCGGCAACCTGGCGAGCATGCAGACGGCCGTGCAATCGGGTGCACAAGTAGAAGTGATCCCCTGCGATGAAACCGGCGCGGTATCCGTCGCCGGCCTGGAAGCCATGCTCGACGCCCGGGTGCGGTTGATCGACCTGACCTGGCTCCCCGCCAACAGCGGCTTGATCAACCCGGCCGAGGCCATCGGCGCGTTGGCCAGGCGTCATGGCATTGCCTATTTCATCGACGCCGGGCAAGCCATCGGCCAGGTGCCGGTGGATGTGCAAGCGCTGCACTGCGATGTGCTCAAGGGCGCCGGGCGCAAGCATCTGCGCGGCCCACGCGGGACCGCCCTGCTCTATGTGCGGCCGGACTTTCTCGAGCGCTTGAACCCGGCCCAACGCGATGTGTTTTCGGCGCCCTGGAGCCCTGCGGGATTTGACTTGCGCAACGACGCCCGGCGCTTTGAAACCAGCGAAGTGTCGTTCGCCTTGCTGGCAGGCCTGGGCAATGCGTTGCTGGAGGTCAATCGATTGGGGGTCGAGCGGGTACGCGAGACGGTCCGGCTGTTAAGCGACACAATCCGTGAACAATTGCGCCGAATCGACGGGATTACCTTGCATGACCTGGGAACCAGCGCAAACCAGTCCGGCCTGATCGCGTTCAACCTGGCCGGCTGGGACGCCTTCGAGCTCAAGCGCCGCCTGGGCCTCAAGCGGATCAATATCGGTGCCAATGGCGTGCCCTACACTCCACTGGACATGCAGGCCCGCGAGCTGGACAGCGTGGCGCGAATCTCCGTGAGCTACCTCAATACGGCGCAAGACATCGAGCAACTGATCGCCGCCCTGCGCGAACTGCGGGATTAAACCTCGACGTCCACCCACAAGCCTTGCCGTGGTGCGTCTTCAATCAACGGCACCACCGGCACGGTGTTGTCGGCGTTGAGTTCGTCACCGGGAACAGCCAGGTGCCCCTGCGAGTCTTCATCGGCTTCGCGGCGACGCTTTTGCTGTTCCTGCTGGCGACGTTGCTCCTCGCGCAGCAGCAAAGCCGCTTCCTCGGGATCGCGCTTTTGCAGGTCGATGGTACTTTCGTTGGAGCCTGGCTGAACCGGCGCCACGGGCGGGATATCCGGCTTCTGGCGCACCGGGTCAAGCTGCGACGTGACCGGCACAACACTCAAGGGCAGCATGGGTGGCAGCATATTATTAGTCTCCTGTTCAGCAGACTGTCGGCTGCGTGGGTGACGACTTGAGCGTCAAGCCGCCAACTTGTGAACCAATCGTCATCTATCCGACGAAGATACCGCCCTTTTTCTTGCCGCTTGTAGCTTAAAGCTCGAAGCTGCACCTATTCCTTTTGGTCTGGAAGCCGTGTTCCGTTAGAATAGTCGGCTTTTTCACGGCGGGAGTCAGGCAGCATGGCGCAGCAGTATCAACCGGGGCAACGCTGGATTAGTGACAGCGAAGCAGAGCTGGGGTTAGGCACCGTTCTGGCACAGGACGGCCGCTTGTTAACCGTGCTCTATCCGGCCACTGGCGACACTCGCCAGTATGCGCTACGGAATGCGCCCCTCACTCGCGTGAGGTTTTCGCCGGGTGACACCATCACCCATTTCGAAGGCTGGAAAATGACCGTGCAAGAAGTCGACGACGTCGACGGCCTGCTGGTCTACCACGGCCTCAATGGGCAAAACGAGCAGGTCACCCTGCCGGAAACCCAGCTCTCGAACTTCATCCAGTTCCGCCTGGCCAGCGACCGTCTGTTCGCCGGCCAGATCGACCCGCTGCCCTGGTTCTCCCTGCGCTACCACACCCTGGAACACACCAGCCGCCAGTTGCAGTCCTCGCTCTGGGGCCTGGGCGGCGTGCGTGCGCAACCGATCGCGCACCAATTGCACATCGCCCGTGAAGTCGCCGACCGTATCGCGCCGCGGGTTCTGCTGGCGGACGAAGTGGGCCTGGGCAAGACCATCGAAGCCGGCCTGGTGATCCATCGCCAGTTGCTGTCGGGTCGCGCCAACCGCGTGTTGATCCTGGTGCCGGAAAACCTCCAGCACCAGTGGCTGGTGGAAATGCGCCGCCGCTTTAACCTGCAGGTCGCACTGTTCGACGAAGAGCGCTTTATCGAAAGCGATGCCACCAACCCGTTCGAAGACACCCAGCTCGCGCTGGTGGCCCTGGAATGGCTGGTGGACGACGAGAAGGCCCAGGACGCGCTGTTCGCGGCCGGCTGGGACCTGCTGGTGGTCGACGAAGCGCACCACCTGGTCTGGCACGAAGAAAAAGCCAGCCCCGAGTACTCGCTGGTGGAACAACTGGCCGAAGTGATTCCGGGCGTGCTGCTGCTCACTGCAACCCCTGAGCAACTGGGCCAGGACAGCCACTTCGCGCGCCTGCGCCTGCTGGACCCGAACCGTTTCCACGACCTGCACGCCTTTCGCGCCGAGAGCGAAAACTATCGCCCGGTGGCCGAAGCCGTCCAGGAGCTGCTGGACAAGGGCCGTCTTTCGCCCGCCGCCCACAAGACCATCCAGGGTTTCCTCGGCGACGAAGGCGAAGCGCTGCTGACCGCCGTCAACGATGGCGACGCCGAAGCCAGTGCCCGCCTGGTCCGCGAACTGCTGGACCGCCACGGCACCGGCCGCGTGCTGTTCCGCAACACCCGCGCCGCGGTGCAAGGCTTCCCGGAGCGCAAGCTGCACGCCTACCCGCTGCCGTGCCCGGACGAATACCTCGAGCTGCCTTTGGGCGAACACGCCGAGCTGTACCCGGAAGTCAGCTTCCAGTCGCAGCCGGATGTGGATGAAGAACAACGCTGGTGGCGTTTCGACCCGCGCGTCGAGTGGCTGATCGACCAGCTGAAGATGCTCAAGCGCACCAAAGTCCTGGTGATCTGCGCCCACGCCGAAACCGCCATGGACCTGGAAGACGCCCTGCGCGTGCGCTCCGGCATCCCGGCCACGGTGTTCCACGAGGGCATGAACATCCTCGAGCGCGACCGCGCTGCCGCCTACTTTGCGGACGAAGAATTCGGCGCCCAGGTGCTGATCTGCTCAGAAATCGGCAGTGAAGGCCGCAACTTCCAGTTCTCCCACCACCTGGTGCTGTTCGACCTGCCGTCCCACCCGGACTTGCTGGAACAGCGGATCGGCCGTCTGGACCGGATCGGCCAGAAACATGTAATCGAACTGCACGTGCCGTACCTGGAAACCAGCCCGCAAGAGCGCCTGTTCCAGTGGTACCACGAGGCGCTGAACGCGTTCCTCAACACCTGCCCGACCGGCAACGCCTTGCAGCACCAGTTCGGCCCGCGCCTGCTGCCGCTGCTCGAAAACGCCGACGACGGCGAGTGGCAAGGGCTGATCGACGAAGCCCGTGCCGAGCGCGAGCGCCTCGAAGCCGAACTGCACACCGGCCGCGACCGTTTGCTGGAGCTCAACTCCGGCGGCGCTGGCGAAGGTGATGCGCTGGTGGAAGCGATCCTTGAGCAAGACGACCAGTTCACCCTGCCGATTTACATGGAAACCCTGTTCGACGCCTTTGGCATCGACAGCGAAGACCATTCGGAAAACGCGCTGATCCTCAAACCCAGCGAAAAAATGCTCGACGCCAGCTTCCCCCTGGGCGACGACGAAGGTGTGACCATCACCTACGACCGTAACCAGGCGCTGTCGCGCGAAGACATGCAGTTCATTACCTGGGAACACCCGATGGTGCAGGGCGGCATGGACCTGGTGCTGTCCGGTTCCATGGGCAACACCGCCGTGGCGCTGATCAAGAACAAGGCGCTCAAGCCGGGCACCGTGTTGCTGGAACTGCTCTACGTCAGCGAAGTGGTTGCTCCGCGTTCGCTGCAGTTGGGCCGTTACCTGCCACCGGCGGCACTGCGTTGCCTGCTGGATGCCAATGGCAATGACCTGTCGGGCCGCGTGTCGTTCCTGACCTTGAATGACCAGTTGGAAAGCGTGCCGCGGGCCAGCGCCAACAAGTTCGTGCAGGCCCAGCGCGACCAGCTGACGCCGCGGATCAACGCCGGTGAGGAGAAGATTGCCCCGCGTCACGCCGAGCGTGTGGCCGAGGCTCAACGTCGCCTGGCGGCGGATACCGACGAAGAACTGGCGCGCCTGACCGCGTTGCAAGCGGTCAACCCGACCGTGCGCGACAGCGAACTGGTTGCCCTGCGCCAACAGCGCGAGCAAGGCCTGGCGATGCTCGACAAGGCGGCGCTGCGACTGGAAGCGATTCGGGTGTTGGTCGCTGGCTAACTTCGCCGCCCTACCCTGACAAACAAAAAGGCCCGCGCAATGCGGGCCTTTTTTATTCACTGTAGACATCGTTGTTATTGATGACCTCTTCGCGAGCAAGCCCGCTCCCACATTTGACCGAGTTCCATCTTGAGAATGCGGTCAAATGTGGGAGCGGGCTTGCTCGCGAAGGCGTCACCTCGGTCTCAGGCAGTAACCGCCCTGGCCGGCACCTCCACCACCCCCAACCCATCCTTCATCCGCTGGGCATCGCGCACAAAACTGCGGGACGCCTGGAACAGAAACAGCATGGTCAAAAACAGCGCCACCGGAATCAGGTACATGGCGTCATGCAGTCCCACCGCCTTGTAAGCCTCGGTCATCTGCTGGGCACCGTCGGCATACATCGCCGAATGGGCAAAATGATCCGACAACCCGCCCACCACAATCGGCCCCATGCCCCCGCCCAGCAAATACAAGCCGGCGAAGAACAATGCCATCGCCGTCGCCCGCAGGCGCGGCTCGACCACATCCTGGATCGCCGTGTACACGCAGGTGTAGAAGTTATAGGCAAACAGCCAGCCGACACTGAACAGCGCCACAAATACACCAATCTCGATCCGCCCCGCGTGCAACGCCCAGGCAGTGGTCACTGTAGAGATAATCAAACTGCACGCCGCGAACAGCAGCCGGCCGTTAGCGATGCGTTGATGGATCTTGTCGGCAATCCAGCCGCCCAGGGTCAGGCCCACCAGGCCGGTAATCCCGACGATGACACCGGTGGCGACTGCCGCATCCTGCAACGGCAGCAGGAAATAGCGCTGCAGCATCGGCACCAGGAACGAGTTGCAGGCATAGGTGGCGAAGTTGAAGCACAACCCGGCCAGCACCAGCCAGAGGAATGTCGGCACCGCCAGCACCCGGCGAATCGGCCGGTCGACTTTCTCCTGGGAGACTTGCACGGCTTCCGCCGCGCCGCGCTTGGGTTCCTTGATGTAGAACATGAACACCGCAAGGATCAGCCCCGGCACCGCGGCAATAAAGAACGGCGCACGCCAGCTGTCGAACGCCTTGACCATCGCACCAATGGTGAAGAAGGCCAGCAACAGGCCCAAGGGCAGGCCCAGCATGAAGATCCCCATGGCCCGGGCACGGCGGTGGGCCGGAAACAGGTCACCGATCAGCGAGTTTGCCGCCGGCGCATAACTGGCCTCGCCGATGCCGATGCCCATGCGCACCAGCAAAAAGGTCCAGAAGCTGCCCACCAGACCATTGACCGCTGTCAGGCCACTCCACGCCGCCAGGCCCCAGCCCATGAGTTTGCTGCGCGAGCCGGTATCGGCCAGGCGCCCCAGCGGCAAGCCGGCAATTGCATAAACAATGGTGAACGCGGTACCGATGATCCCGAGCTGGAAGTCGCTGAGGTGCCACTCCATGCGGATCGGCTCGATGATGATCGCGGGAATGGTGCGGTCGAAAAAGTTGAACAGGTTGGCCAGGAACAGCAGGAACAGAATGCGCCAGGCATTCGCCGCTTGGGTCGAGTTCTGCATGGGTCCGTCTCTTTTATTGTTATGTGAGCCGCGATGCCAGACGCATCCTGAGCCCGGAACCTGCAATCTAGTCAGCCTCGTGGGGATTGTCTGTAATGATTCGTAAGTCTGATGTCACTCCATCGGGCGACTCTGGCTGTCATCCCTAATCATTTAGTTCTAGTTGTTTATAAACTCATCGCCAAATGATTAGAAGCAATCTGCCATCAATCCTTGTAACTCGCTCACGCTCTCTATACTGAAAGACGCAGTCAGACTAAAACTCTGTGACGGGACATGCTATGGAATGGCTTGGTTTGCATTTTTTTACCGACCTTCCGGACAGTGGGCACTTATTACTCAATTGCAGTCATAACCCCTTTCTGGTGCTACTGGCTTACGTGGTGGCCTGTGCAGCGGGCTTCGGCACCCTGGACATGGCCGAGCGGGTCGGCCATGTCGACAACCCCAAGGCTCAACGGCACTGGCGCTGGGTAGGCGCGGGCTGCCTGGCAGGCGGCATCTGGTCGACCCACTTCATCAGCATGCTGGCCTTCCAGGCGCCTATCGCGATTCACTACGAATTGATCATGACGTTCGCCTCACTGCTGATCGCCCTGATCGCGGCGCTGTTCGCCATGCAAACCCTCAGTCATCCAAGACTGCGCGCCCACCAATATGTGCTGGCGTCGGTGTGGATGGGGCTGGGTATTGCGCTGATGCACTACGTGGGCATGTCGGCCATGCGCTCCGAGGCGGGCGTGTATTTCGAGACTGGCTTGTTCCTCGCCTCTGTGTTGATCGCGATCGGCGCCAGCCTGGCGGCTTTGCTGCTGTCGCTGTACCTGCGCAACGGCACCGGCATGTTCCATCAATTGCTCAAGTACGCGGCCAGCCTGGTGCTCGGCGCGGGCATTATCAGCATGCACTTCACCGGCATGGCGGCCATGCAGCTGCTGGTACCCGAAGACCTCGTACAGTCGGCACTGCCGGTGGACAACAACCCGGTCCAACTGGGGCTGCTGGTGGCGGTCATCGCACTGCTGGTGATTGGCAGCAGCATCAGTGCTGCCCTCGCGGACAAGAAGCTGCAACACAAGGAAACCGACCTGCGCCGGGTCAACGCCCTGCTCACCGAACTGGACCAGGCCCGCGCCTCGCTGCAACAGGTGGCGCATTACGATGCCCTGACCACCCTGCTCAACCGCCGTGGTTTCAACCAGATCTTCGCCGAGAAACTCGCGGAAAAAACCGCCACCGACGGCATGCTGGCGGTGATCTTCCTGGATATCGACCACTTCAAGCGCATCAACGACAGCCTCGGCCATGACGCCGGCGACGAACTGCTGACGGTGCTGGCCGGCCACATCAAAAGCTCGGTGCGCAGCCATGACGACGTGGTCGCGCGGTTTGGCGGTGACGAATTCTGCATCCTGATCAGCATCCATCACCGCGATGAAGCGCGGCACATGGCCCAGCGCATCATGCAGAAAATGAAAGACCCCATCGAACTGGCCGGCCGGCGCATGGTGATGACCACCAGCATCGGCATCAGCCTGTTTCCCGAAGACGGCAAAACCAGCGAAGAGCTGCTGAAGACCGCTGACCTGGCGCTGTATCAGTCCAAGGATGCCGGGCGTAATAGCCTGAACTTCTTCAGCTCCAACCTGAAAACCCGGGCCTTCCTGGAACTGCAGCTGGAAGAGGAACTGCGCGCCGCACTGCGGGGCAAGAACGAGTTGGTGCTGTTTTACCAACCGATACTTGACCTGAAAAAAGGCAGGGTCACGCGCCTCGAAGCCCTGGTGCGCTGGCAACACCCCCAACATGGCCTGCTGACCCCGGACCGGTTCATCGGCATTGCCGAAAGCAACGGGCTGATTGCCGAACTGGATCACTGGGTGCTGCGCCAGGCCTGTCACGACCTGAGCCTGCTGTCGGAGCAAGGCCACACTGAATTGGTCATGGCCGTGAACTGCTCGGCCCTCAACCTGACGCGTGACGAGTTGGCCGATGAGATCGAAAACGCCCTGCGCTTCGGCGGGATCGCGGCCAATCGCCTGGAACTGGAAGTAACCGAGAACGCGCTGATGGGCAATATCAGCAGCACCCTGGCATTGCTGCGGCAAATCCGCGCCCTGGGCGTGTCGCTGTCCATCGACGACTTCGGCACCGGCTACTCGTCCCTCGCCTACCTCAAGCGCCTGCCGTTGAACACCTTGAAAATCGACCGTTCATTTATCCAGGATATCCCCAAGTCGAACGCCGACATCGAGATCGTCCAGGCCATTATCGGCATGGCCCACACCCTGCACCTGCAGGTGGTGACAGAGGGCGTGGAAACCCTGCAACAATTTGAAGTGGTGCAAAAACACGGCTGTGATTTTGTTCAGGGTTACCTGCTCAGCGCTGCGGTACCGTTGAGTGATATCAGCGCGGTGATCAACAGCCTGGACCAGAACAACCTGTTCAGCCTGCTGGGCCTGACGGGGGGTGACCCCGCGCCGAAAGATCCGCCTTCGGGTCGTGCGGGCCCGGCGTCCATCGTTCGGCCAATTCGCTGACGCCGAAAATTTGGCAATTCGCCATCATTTCACTAAAGAACCCCGACGAACGGCCGATTCATCAGAGTCCGGCCAGGCTTTCCCCTTAAAACCCTAGGGTTAAACCCTATCGCCCAGGACCAGGACGCACTGTAAAGTCGCGATCTCTCATTCTGTGATGGCTATTTGATACTTACTCAGCCATCCGTCCAGGCACATGGCGCACAATGACTTCTAAAAATAACTCTGCCACCGCGGTATCCGACGTGTTGCTGACAGCCCCTGCGGAAAAACCCTCAGGTTCAAAGTCATTGAGCACCGCCCGCCCACTGGCCACCCAGCAGTACCTGTACTTCACCGAAACCAACACCGACCGTATCCTCGACAACCTCGACGGCCTGCGCGACATGGTGTTCCCGCGCGCACCGCACCTGGAAGTCGACGGTGAACTGCGCAATGAGCAGGAATTCCCCTCGGTGTGCCTGATCGGCCTGGGCCGCTGTGGCTCCAACATTGCCCTGGATGTGGCAGAGCTGGTGTACAACGCCCGCAAGTTCTACCTCAACGAATTCAGCAACGAAGACAAATCCACCGACAAGGGCTACCGCCCCGCCCAGTGGATTCGCAACAACCTGCGCCTGGGTTCGAACAAGGGCACCAAACCGGTGTTCCTGGTCGAGCCGCTGGTGATGCTGGGCGACCTGGACAAGGACATTGCCGGGCGCATCCGTTTCTCGCGCAAGGGTGAGAAAAGCGGTTTCC
Source organism: Pseudomonas sp. NPDC087814 (assembly GCF_044742865.1). Taxonomy (NCBI): domain Bacteria; kingdom Pseudomonadati; phylum Pseudomonadota; class Gammaproteobacteria; order Pseudomonadales; family Pseudomonadaceae; genus Pseudomonas; species Pseudomonas sp. NPDC087814. The sequence continues at coordinate 40,458 of NZ_JBIUVK010000053.1, forward strand.
TGCGGGACTACAGCAAGATGAAAATCATGGACCTCTCGGAAGTCCATGCCGGTGGCGCCGGTAACGCGCCGATCCTTGGCCAGTACCTGGCCAAAATCATCCTCAACAAAGACACCCAACGTTTTTCCAGCCCCGACTGGAAGATGATCCACTCGTACCTGATCGACTCCTGCGGCATCAAGGCCAACCAGTCGCGCCTGTACTTCTCGATCTTCAGTGCCGGCGGCGGTACCGGTTCAGGCATGGCCTCGGAGTTCGGCCTGGCCCAGCAGCACTCGTACATGAACAAGACGTTCGACACCAAGCCCGCCGATGAACATGACAGCAAAAGCGGTCACGCCTTCGTGTTCGAACCGATCTTCACCAGCGGGATTTGTGTGCTGCCGAACATCTCCGATCACCGCAGCGAAATGTCCGAGGCGCTGCACATCAACGCCGGGCGGCTGTTGTGCAAATACCTGTCGGAAGAATGGGACTTCTCGTACAACTTCGACAATGAAGACAGCAGCGAAGCCAGCGTGAAAGGCCGTATCCGACCGTGGAACGCGATGATGCTGATCTCCAACGACATCATGCGTTACGCCGAGGAAAGCGATGACGGCAACATCCAGAACATTGATGTCAATGCCATGGAAAAGCACGCCAACCAGTACATCTCGCAGCAGATCTTCAACATTCTGACGGCCCAGGCGGTTACCACCGACTACGACCAGAACTACTTCCGTCGCGCCGGGATCGACATTGGCGAGACCATCCGCCTGGATGCCAACGACCTGTTCATGAGCCTGGCCGGCCCGGTGGCGATTGCCTACGCCGAATCGGTGGTGCCGGAAACGCCGGCGCCTTCGAGCGACAAGTTCAAGGTGTTCGAAAAAGAGCCGCAGCGGCTGAACATCGACGACTTGTTTTTCCGTTCCATTGATCTGCCGCACTTCAACAAGGTGACCCAGGCGATCGAAGGCATCAGCCTGTTGCCGATTGAGTCCAAGCGGTACAAGGCCTCTCTGGAGCAGTACAAGAATTCCGGCTATGACGCGGCGGCGTTGCATGACTTGCACTTCTTCAAGAACTGCTCGTCGGTGGTGTCGATTGTGTCGTTGCCCAAGGATTACAAGCTGTCCTATATGGACCTGAATCGGCTCAAGACGCACCTCAACAGCCTGTTTCCCAATACGACGCTCAAACGGTATGCGCTGGTGATCGGGGCGTCGGCCAACTTGTCGCTCACGACCTTGATCGCTAAAAGCCCGTGCCTGTCGGATGATTTTTTGACGTTGATCGTGGCATTTATCAAGCGCTGTTTTGCGCGTAATCCGTATCGGTTTGATGACACCTTGGATAATTCGATCCTGGATTTCATCATCCATGAGGATTTTGATGAAGACCGGATTGATGAGCTGCTCAATGAGTTCGAGAACCCGGCGAAGATCCTGGATACCAACTGGTATGCGATCAAGCCGATGTACGAGAAGAAGTATCGTGAGTTGATCAACGACAAGGACAAGTTTGTGTCGATCAACGATATTCGTCTGTCGCGGGATTGTGTGAAGAAGGCGATCAAGTACCTGCGTGAGATTTATCGTCACCGGATTGGGAAGACCAAGGTTATTTCGCTGAATAACCATACCGGGAAAACGGCGTAGGCTTTGTTGCTGAGGTGGGGTGTATATCCGTTATTTGGGTGATGGCTTATATCGGTTCCGCTCTTACAGCGGCTCACTTTTGAACAGCGCAAAAGTAAGCAAAACGCTCTTGCCCCACCACTCGG
>NZ_JBIUVK010000054.1:0-42147 GCF_044742865.1 Pseudomonas sp. NPDC087814
CTTGACCTCTTGCGGCATCCAGTGGTTGGCGCAGCCGTCGAGGTATTTCTGCCAGGCCCAGTCGTACTTGAAGGGTACGAGTTGGTTGAGGTCGGCGCGGCAGTTGATCATGCGCTTTTCGTCAACGGCCACGCGGGCGGCGGAGCCTTCGAGTTCGGCGAGGCCTTCGGCGACGTCGAGTTTGTCGAGGGCGGCCTTGGCGCGCACGATGGCGGCGGAGTCAGCGGCGGTGACGGCGCGGGCTTCGATGGCGGCAGCAGCGCCGGCGCCGTCGAGGCGGTCCATGTTGGCTTCGGTGGCGTGGCCGGCGTTGGCGCCTTTGGCAACTACTTCGCCGTCTTCTTCTTTGTCGAACTCGTCCCAGCTCAGCATGACGTGTCGTCTCCTGCGTGAGGGCTCTAAGGTGCCCGTGTGAAACCGGATGGTTGGGTGTTCACACGGCCCAAAGGCCGCGGTGGATCTTAAGGAATCGTTTGTTGCAGCTAGCGCACGCATTAAACGGAATCAGGGTTACGGGTGTTCTGCTTGAGGCTTGAGGGGCGGAGCAATGCTTACTGGCTCCAGCGGGGGCCTCAGGTCTGGCTCTTCGTCCCCATGTAAAGGGATATTGCAGGCCCGATTTACCCGCGCATTATAGGGAAAAATTCGACTTTGTGTTGCGGCGGATGGTCTCGGTGAGCGGCCAAAATGGTGGTGTTTGCAGCCAAGGTCCGGGTTTACAAGGCTTTGCCTGGCTTGGATTTTTTTGACGGGCGGTAGGCGTTTGTTTCAGCGCGCCGAACTGGGGCAGATTCGGTCTGGAAGTTCTTGCGCCGTTTGGCGCAAGAACGGGTCGCGGGGGGTTACTGGGCTGCGGCTTTGATGCTGGCAAACATTTGCTTGCCAGCCTTGGCGGGGTCCGCGTCTTTATTGCTCATGAAGTTGCTGACCACATCAAACACCGCCCCTTGCACCGCCTGGGACGTGGACATGTTGAAGGCCATGCTCGGCTCCAGCGTGCCGGCGTTCTCGGCTTCGGCGAAGTCCTTGGCGGAAGCCTGGGCACAGCTGTCGAACTGGCTCATGTCCAGGCCCTTGATCACCGGGATGGAGCCTTTGTTCTGGTTGAACACGCTCTGGAATTGCGGCTCCAGGGCGATCTTGGCCAGGTCGTCGCGAGCCGCGTTGTTGCTCGGCGTATCATTTTTACTGGACGGTTTGAACATGGCCAGTGAGTCGATGGTGTAGCTATAAATGCCTTGTGAGCCGGGGAAGGGCACGCATTCATAATCGGCCCCGGCTTTTTTACCCGCCGCGGTCCACTCACTCTTGGCCCAGTCCCCCATGATTTGCATGCCGGCCTGGCCATTGATGACTTTGGCGGTTTCCATGTTCCAGTCCTGACCTGCGCCATTGGGGTCCATGTAGGTCTTCAACTTGCGCAGCGCGACAAAGACTTCGGTCATTTTGGGGCCGGTGAAGGTGGCTTCGTCGTTGTCGATAAAGGCTTTCTGGAAGCCATCGGCGCCCAGGATGCTGAGCACCAGGCCTTCAAATACGGTGGTGTCCTGCCAGGGTTGGCCGCCGTGGGCGATGGCGATATAGCCGGCGGCCTTGAGTTTGTCGCCGGCGGCGTAGAGTTCTTCCAGGGTGGCCGGGGCTTTGGACACGCCGGCTTTCTTGAGCACCTCGGGGTTGATCCATAACCAGTTGATGCGGTGGATGTTGAGTGGTACGGCGACGTAGTGGCCGTCGAATTTCATCAGTTGCGCAATGCTTTCGGGCAGCAGGCTGTCCCAGTGATTGGCCTTGGCGACGTCGTCGACGCTGGTCAGCAGGCCCAGCTTGCCCCACTCCTGAATGTCCGGAGCTTTGATCTGCGCGGCAGAGGGCGGGTTGCCGGAGACGGCGCGGCTCTTGAGGACGGTCATGGCAGCAGCGCCACCGCCGCCGGCCACGGCACTGTTTTGCCAGGTGAAGCCGTCTTTCTCGATCAGTTGTTGCAGCACTTGCACAGACTTGGCTTCCCCGCCCGAGGTCCAGTAGTGGACGACTTCAACAGTGCCTTTGCTGTCGGCTGCGTGAGCGGCGAACGTGCAAAGGCTGGCGAGGGAGATGGCAACGGCAAGGCGATGGGGGATTTTCATGTGGGATAACCCTTTTTGTTGTTTTAGGGAGCGGTGCTTATTCCAGCCCCAGCCCTTTGCGGCCGAGGGTGTTCAGTTGCGGCGTCATGAAGCGGTCTTTCCACTCTTTCTCGTAGTCCTCCCGGGCGAAATCATCCGGTGAGGCCCCTTGCTCGAACGCCCTGAGCACATCCTTGGCGTACCGCAGGTTTTTCGGGCACATGGGCGCGGCGGGCACGTACATCACGTTGCCCCAGCCCTGTTGATTTTCGACGGGGGCGACGCTGTGGATCACGTCGCAGTGCCACCACACCGAATCGCCGGCCTGCACGTCCGGAATCGGGGTCATGCCCTGGACCAGCAGCGGGTGCCATTTCTCTGAAACTGGCAGCACCTTGCCCGGCGCAACGCCGCACAGCTCATCTTCGGGGACATCGTCCAGCAGCGGGCGCAGCAGCATGTAGGCCATGGCCTTGGGGATCGGCAAGGTATGCAGCACGCCCTGGTCGGCCTGCATGTCGCACAGTGCGGTCCAGCCCTGGAAGGTGCGGAAGGCCGAGCATTTCACCGTGTCCTTGTAGGCGTATTCATCGACTTCGGTGCGATGGGCGGCGTCCCAGGGGTCGTAGGACTTGAAGTCGTTGCGGTAGATCTTGTCGAACACCTTGAGGTAGGCGGGGTGCAGCCAGCGTTCCAGGGCGCCCGAGTCGGTGTGCGGGCCAAGCCCTTTGGAGCTGGTGCCCGGTGGGCGGCGGCGGACGCGGTCGGGGTATAGCGCATTGATGTCTGGGTCGAACCATTGCCGGCCTTGGGAATCGTAGGTCCACAGGCGATTCAGGAACGACTGCGCGGCGCCCATGCGCTCGTGTTGGCGCAGTTGCATCTGGGCGTCGGACCAATAGATCGGGAATATCTCCGGGCGCGAGGCTTCGAGGTTACCGAAGAAATTGTCGGCCGGGCCGCGATACACCTCGTCGAAATGGTTGTGGTCGAGGTAGTCCAGCAGGCTCTTGTCCCACCCCAGCACTTGTTCCCTGGGGAAGTGGTTGCGGATCACCAGGCAGCCCCTGCGCTTGATGATTGCCAGTTGTGCTTCGGTGACCTGGCCGTTGGCGATGGTTTCAAAGTCAAGCTCGGGCCAGGCGGACTGCTGTGCCTTGATCGAGGCGATTTCAGTACTGATGAACTCGCTGACCTCGGCGAACAGCGTAGGCACATCGCCGATCTGCGCGCGCAGGGCCTTTTTCATCGCGACGATGCTGCGCTTGTAGTCGTCCGGCAGCTCGGCGCATTCGAAGGCGTGGTAGTTGCTCATGGGGTGACCTGTCTTGTTGTTGTGTGCATACAGGTATGGAATCACCCCGGCCCGCCTGGGCGGCAGCCTGATTTGGCGCGTTGAGCAGTACGATTGTGGCGTTTGTTGTAAGGCGTATAGAAGAATCGGCTTATTGAAAGTGATGCCCGTGTTGAAGCCGAAACTGTGACGGCGTCATGCCCTTGTGCGCCTTGAACTGCCGATTGAACAACGCCTGGGAGGCATAGCCGACCTGTTCGGAAATCGCGCTGACCGCCAGGTTGCCCTGCATCAATAAAGCGCAGGCATGTCCGATGCGTAGCCGGACGATGTAGTCCAGCGCCGTGCAGCGTGTGTGTTTGCGGAACATGCGATGGAAGGCTGAAACGCTGACGCAGGCCATTTGCGCCAGCTCGGGAATGCCGACAGGTTGCGCATAGTGGCCGTGCAGGTAGTCCAGGACGCGGCGGATGCGCGCGTCTTCAACGATGTGAGGGGCGGCGTTTTCCGTCGCGATGCGCTGCGCGGCGATATCCCGGGACAATGTGTTGAGCACGGTAAGCAACGAGATCAGTCGCTGGGAAGCGTCTTGCTCGACCATGGCTTCGATCACCGGGCGCAGCGCCCGGGACGTAGCATCACTGAAACTCAACGCCTGTCGCGCAGCAGCCAATAGCGCGCGCGTCGACCCCATCTCCGGAAACAGTTGCACCAGCGAGTCCGCCCAGGCCTCGGAAAACCAGATGACCAGGGCAATGTGCGGTTTGGCGGGGTCGATCAGCTCGGCGGAAGACCAGCTATGGGGCACGTTCGGGCCCACCAGCACCAGGTCGCCGTCATCGTACAGCGCCACATCGTTGCTGATATAGCGGTGCCCGCGGCTGTTGAGGGTCAGGGTCAGTTCGTATTCGGGATGGTGATGCCATTCAAACGGAATCGCTTCCGGTAGACGCCTGTTCAGCAGGGTCCAAGAGGTGTTCGCCTCGGTGGGGATTTTTTCGAAACTGGCTCGCATGAATACATCCTGCCTTGCAGGTGAGGTGGCGGCGCCACAATCGTAGCATTCGATTCAAGCGGTAGGGGATAAGCCGGCTCTTTGCCGCAAGAACGATTTCTTGCGGCGAATAAGATCAGGTTCAGTTCAAACTAACGAAGTTATTATCCGTTAGAGCAACCGTTACCCATGACCTGATATTGAAGAATATGACGCTGACCTTGTGAGTCTTCATATTCCATCTTTACCGGTACTACTTGGCATACATCCGGGACTTCACTCATGGACACTACTTTGGCGACGTCCAGATGGGTGCTGTAAGTGTAATCCTCAACAATCGGGGTGCTCTGGCTGGCTACGTCAGTCGGGGCTTCGTCGGCCAGGGCGGCGGTGGCGCACAAGCTGCTAAGGGCCATAACTAATAACGCTTTCATTTGACTATTTACCTTTTGGCGGTCGAAAGGGGTCACGGGGCCCTTGTGAGGCCACGTGTGTAACTTGATTGGGAAGTTCGGATTAACGTTGCCTTCGTGGGGGCTGTTACGTTGTTAATCACAGTGCCTTGATGGCGAGGTTGATTTTAGGCGTCCGAGTTATATTCATATACCCGTGCTTTTGATAAACACTATTGGTGGTTTTTGTAACAATCGCGAAATGAAGGTTTTTTCAGAAACCTGCAAAGCGCCACGGGCCGCGGGCCAGAGCGCTGTCGGGGGATAGGTGGGCAATTTGTAGGGGCTTGTTACTACCATCGTCGAATGGTTCTATAGGTCCGGCCCGGCTACAACAGGGCCATACAACAACAACTATGTCACCGAGGTAAGAAAGATGAGTGCGGCTTCTCTGTACCCCGTTCGCCCCGAAGTAGCAGCCAATACGCTGACCGATGAGGCGACCTACAAGGCCATGTACCAGCAGTCGGTGGTCAACCCCGACGGTTTCTGGCGCGAGCAAGCCAAGCGCCTTGACTGGATCAAGCCTTTCACCACGGTGAAGCAGACCTCCTTCGACGATCACCATGTCGACATCAAATGGTTTGCCGACGGCACCCTCAACGTTTCCTACAACTGCCTGGACCGCCACCTCGCCGAGCGTGGCGACCAGCCAGCAATCATCTGGGAGGGCGACGACCCTGCCGAAAGCCGCACCATCACCTACCGCGAGCTGCATGAAGAAGTCTGCAAGTTCGCCAACGCCCTGCGCGGCCAGGATGTGCACCGCGGCGACGTGGTGACTATCTATATGCCGATGATTCCCGAAGCCGCGGTCGCCATGCTGGCCTGTGCCCGGATCGGTGCGATTCACTCGGTGGTGTTTGGCGGGTTCTCGCCAGAGGCCCTGGCCGGTCGGATCATCGACTGCAAATCCAAGGTGGTGATCACCGCCGACGAAGGCATTCGTGCCGGCAAGAAGATTTCCCTGAAGGCCAACGTCGACGACGCCCTGACCAACCCGGAAACCAGCAGCATCCAGAAAGTCATCGTGTGCAAGCGCACCGGTGGCAACATCAAGTGGAACCAGCATCGCGACATCTGGTACGAAGACCTGATGAAAGTGGCGGGCACCGTGTGTGCGCCGAAAGAGATGGGCGCCGAAGAAGCGCTGTTCATCCTTTACACCTCCGGCTCCACCGGCAAGCCGAAGGGCGTGCAGCACACCACCGGCGGCTACCTATTGTACGCAGCCCTGACCCACGAGCGCGTGTTCGACTACCGCCCGGGCGAAATCTACTGGTGCACCGCCGACGTCGGCTGGGTCACCGGCCACACCTATATCGTCTATGGCCCACTGGCCAACGGCGCGACCACGCTGATGTTCGAAGGCGTGCCGAACTATCCGGACATCACCCGGGTGGCGAAGATCGTCGACAAGCACAAAGTGAACATCCTCTACACCGCACCGACCGCGATCCGCGCCATGATGGCCTCCGGCACCGCCGCCTGCGAAGGCGCCGATGGCAGCAGCTTGCGCCTGCTGGGTTCGGTGGGTGAGCCGATTAACCCGGAAGCGTGGGACTGGTACTACAAGAACGTCGGCCAATCCCGTTGCCCGATCGTCGATACCTGGTGGCAGACCGAGACCGGCGGCAACATGATGAGCCCGCTGCCGGGCGCCCATGCCCTCAAGCCGGGTTCGGCGGCGCGCCCATTCTTTGGCGTGGTACCGGCGCTGGTGGATAACCTCGGCAACCTGATTGAAGGCGTGGCCGAGGGTAACCTGGTGATCCTGGATTCGTGGCCGGGCCAGGCACGTACGCTGTATGGCGACCATGACCGGTTTGTGGACACCTACTTCAAGACCTTCCGTGGCATGTACTTCACCGGTGACGGTGCGCGTCGTGACGAGGATGGCTACTATTGGATCACCGGGCGGGTGGATGACGTGCTGAACGTGTCCGGCCATCGCATGGGCACCGCCGAGATTGAGAGCGCCATGGTTGCGCACCCGAAAGTCGCGGAAGCGGCGGTGGTGGGGGTGCCTCATGACATCAAGGGCCAGGGCATCTATGTGTATGTCACGCTGAAAAACGGCGAAGAGCCGAATGAAGCGTTGCGCCTGGAGTTGAAAAACTGGGTGCGTAAAGAGATCGGGCCGATTGCTTCACCGGATGTGATCCAGTGGGCACCGGGCTTGCCGAAGACCCGTTCGGGGAAAATCATGCGCCGGATCCTGCGCAAGATTGCCACCGCTGAATACGACGGGTTGGGCGATATCTCCACCCTGGCGGATCCGAGTGTGGTGGCGCATTTGATCGAGACGCACAAGACCATGAACGTCGCGTAAGGCGGGTTTGTGGGACGAAGCCCCATTCGGCGTAGGCCGGGTGGGGCTTTTTTGTGCGATCGGACAGGCGACCTATAACCCCTGTGGGAGCGGGCTTGCTCGCGAAGGCGGCGTGTCAGCCAGCACATCACCCACTGACACACCGCCTTCGCGAGCAAGCCCGCTCCCACATTTTGATTGCATTCCAAGATTGGTCATTCAGTGGGGCGACTTACACAAAGCCAATAAATATCGGATTGTGTTGTAGGAAGTTTCTGAATGTTACCGAGCCCGGCAAATGTGTAACCCCACGCCCAAACATGAGGCAAAGTGCTACGCCGTTGCCCCGAAAACCCGCGTCTTAGACGCCCTGAAAAATTAGATCCAACGCTACACTTGCCGTGCTAGAAGGGTTTGCGAATAATAGGCCCGCAACTTGCAGCGTTAACAGGTTTAATATCTTTTGCCTCTGCATAAAATCAAGAGGCTGTCAATGTGCTGGAACCGCTTTCTCGGTGCTTCTGTAAATTGTTGTCGCATTGAGGAAATATCGGCTTCCGGCCTGTCGTTAGAATGCCGATCACTCGCTCGTCGTCGCCGATGCTGAACTGGCGCAGGACGCAGCACCGCTATTCGGTTTCACTCATTCGCATCGTGGGCCCTGGCTCATACTGCTGTTTTGCCCTATACCGATGGAGTCCCAAGATGAAGAAACTCGTGCTGTTGGGCGCCCTGGCGCTGTCCGTGCTGTCCATGCAGGCTTTCGCCGAAGGCAAGCCACTGAAGATTGGTATTGAAGCGGCTTACCCTCCGTTTGCCTCCAAGGCACCGGACGGCAGCATCGTCGGTTTTGACTACGACATCGGCAACGCCCTGTGTGAGCAGATGCAGGTCAAGTGCACCTGGGTCGAGCAGGAATTCGACGGCCTGATCCCGGCGCTGAAAGTGCGCAAGATCGACGCCATCCTGTCCTCGATGTCCATCACCGACGATCGCAAGAAGTCCGTGGACTTCACCAACCGCTACTACCTGACCCCAGCTCGCCTGGTATTGAAGGAAGGCACTGCCGTCAGCGACAGCCTGGATGAATTGAAAGGCAAGAAAATCGGCGTGCAGCGCGGTTCGATCCACGACCGTTTCGCCAAGGAAGTGCTGGCTCCCAAAGGCGCCACCATTGTTCCTTACAGCTCGCAGAACGAAATCTACCTGGACGTAGAAGCCGGTCGCCTTGATGGCACCGTGGCCGACGCCACCCTGTTGCAGGAAGGTTTCCTCGACACGCCAGCCGGTAAAGGCTACGCGTTCACCGGCCCGGCCTTCACTGACGCCAAGTACTTCGGCGACGGTATCGGCATCGCGGTACGTAAAGGCGACAAGGAAAACCTGGACCGCATCAACGCTGCAATCGCTGCGATCCGTGCCAACGGCAAGTACAAGGCAATCCAGGACAAGTACTTCAACTTCGACATTTACGGCCCAGAAGCCAAGTAAACCGTCGCAGCTGTCTGTCCAGAATGGCGCAAGCACCAGGATCTCTGAAGTTTGCGCCATTTTTTCATCCCCCTTTTCGAGGACCTGAATCATGTTGAAAGGCTACGGGGCTGTCATCCTCGATGGCGCATGGTTGACGCTTCAGCTCGCCTTGTCGTCCATGGCCCTGGCCATTGTTCTGGGTCTGATCGGGGTCGCGTTGCGCCTCTCGCCGGTGCGCTGGTTGGCCTGGCTGGGCGACCTGTACTCCACGGTGATCCGCGGGATCCCCGACCTGGTGCTGATCCTGCTGATTTTCTACGGTGGTCAGGACCTGCTTAACCGCGTTGCGCCGTTGCTCGGCTACAACGACTACATTGACTTGAACCCCTTGGCCGCCGGTATCGGCACCCTGGGTTTCATCTTTGGCGCCTACCTTTCGGAAACCTTCCGTGGCGCCTTCATGGCCATTCCCAAGGGCCAGGCCGAAGCCGGCCTGGCTTATGGCATGAGCCCGTTCCAGGTGTTTTTCCGGGTGATGGTGCCGCAGATGATTCGGCTGGCGATCCCCGGGTTTACCAACAACTGGCTGGTACTGACCAAGGCCACCGCATTGATTTCGGTGGTGGGCCTGCAAGACATGATGTTCAAGGCCAAGCAGGCGGCAGACGCCACCCGCGAACCTTTTACCTTCTTCCTCGCAGTGGCGGCGATGTACCTGGTGATCACCAGCGTGTCGTTGCTGGCCCTGCGTCATCTTGAGAAGCGCTACTCGGTAGGCGTAAAGGCGGCTGATCTATGATCTTCGACTACAACGTCATCTGGGAGGCCATGCCGCTGTACCTCGGCGGCTTGCTGACCACCCTGAAACTGCTGGCCATTTCGCTGTTCTTCGGTTTGCTCGCGGCCTTGCCCCTGGGCCTGATGCGCGTGTCCAAGCAGCCCATCATCAACGGTGTTGCCTGGCTCTACACCTATGTGATTCGCGGCACGCCGATGCTGGTGCAGCTGTTCTTGATCTACTACGGCCTGGCCCAGTTCGAAGCGGTGCGCGAAAGCTTCATGTGGCCACTGCTGTCCAGCGCGACCTTCTGCGCGTGCCTGGCGTTTGCCGTGAACACCAGCGCCTATACCGCCGAGATCATCGCCGGCAGCCTCAAGGCCACGCCCCACGGCGAGATCGAGGCAGCCAAGGCCATGGGCATGTCGCGCTACAAGCTGTACCGCCGGATCCTGCTGCCATCGGCCCTGCGCCGGGCGCTGCCGCAATACAGCAACGAAGTGATCATGATGCTCCAGACCACCAGTCTTGCGTCCATCGTCACCCTGATCGACATCACCGGTGCCGCACGCACGGTGAACGCCCAGTACTACTTGCCGTTCGAAGCCTATATCACTGCGGGTGCGTTCTACCTGTGCCTGACCTTCATCCTGGTGCGCCTGTTCAAGTTGGCCGAAGGCCGCTGGCTGAGCTACCTGGCTCCACGGAAGCATTGATATGGAACGTATCGATCACCTGTTGCCCTGGGGTCACCTGGGCTGCGAACGCCAGCTGACGGTGTTTCGTTTCGGTAGCGGCGAGCGCAAGGCTTATATCCAGGCCAGCCTGCACGCGGATGAATTGCCCGGCATGCGCGCCGCCTGGGAGCTGAAAAAACGCCTGACGGAACTGGAACAGCAAGGCGCCCTCAACGGCGTGATCGAGCTGGTTCCCGTCGCCAATCCGATGGGCCTGGGGCAACTGCTGCAAGGCAGTCACCAGGGCCGTTTCGAGATCGGCAGCGGCAAGAATTTCAACCGCGACTTCGTTGAGTTGAGCGAGCCGGTTACCGAGTTGCTCAACGGCAAGCTGGGGGATGATCCTCACGCCAATGTGCGCTTGATCCGCCAGGCCATGAGCGATGCGCTCAATGCGTTGCCGGCGCCGAGCAGCCAGTTGCAAGGCATGCAGCGGGTGTTGCTGAGCCATGCCTGCACCGCCGACGTGGTCCTCGACCTGCATTGCGACGCCGAAGCCGCGTTGCACATGTACGCGCTGCCGCAACACTGGCCGCAGTGGCGTTCGCTGTCGGCGCACCTGAATGTGAAGGTCGGCCTGCTGGCGGAAGATTCCGGCGGCAGTTCGTTTGACGAAGCCTGTTCGCTGCCGTGGCTGCGCCTGTCCCGGGCGTTCCCCGAGGCGCAGATTCCCCTGGCATGCCTGGCGACGACTCTGGAGCTGGGTGGCCAGGCCGATACTGGCCGTGACGAAGCGATTTTTCACGCCGAAGGCATCCTGGCGTTCCTCGCCGAGCAAGGCCTGATCCGTGGTGAATGGCCCGCGCCGCAGCACGAGCCCTGCGAAGGCCTGCCCTTCGAAGGCACCGAGTTGTTGTTCGCGCCCCACGCCGGTGTGATCAGCTACCTGCGTAAAGCCGGTGACGTAGTCGAAGCCGGCGACCCGATATTTGAAGTGATCGATCCCTTGTCCGACCGCGTGAGCATTGTTTGCGCGGGTACGCCTGGGGTGTTGTTTGCCGTTGAACGGCTACGTTATGCCCAAGCGGGTTTCTGGCTGGCCAAGGTGGCGGGGCGCGAAGCGCTGCGGCACGGGCGCTTGCTCAACGACTGACCAACTGTTTTTGTGAGAACCGACCGCATGTACAAACTTGAAGTCCAAGACCTGCATAAACGCTATGGCAGTCATGAAGTGCTCAAAGGTGTTTCCCTGGCCGCCGCGGCCGGTGATGTGATCAGCATCATCGGGTCCAGTGGCTCGGGCAAAAGTACCTTTTTGCGCTGCATCAACCTGCTGGAGCAGCCCCACGCCGGCAAGATTCTGCTCAATAACGAAGAGCTGAAACTGGTGGCCAACAAAGACGGCGCCATGAAGGCTGCAGACCCGAAACAGCTGCAACGCATGCGTTCGCGACTGTCGATGGTGTTCCAGCATTTCAACCTGTGGTCCCATATGACCGCGCTGGAAAACGTCATGGAAGCACCGGTGCACGTTCTGGGCATGTCGAAAAAAGACGCCCGGGAAAAGGCCGAGCACTACCTGGCCAAAGTCGGTGTGGGCCATCGTAAGGATGCGTTCCCTGGCCACATGTCCGGCGGTGAACAGCAACGCGTGGCGATTGCCCGTGCCCTGGCGATGGAGCCTGAGGTGATGCTGTTCGACGAACCCACTTCGGCGCTGGACCCGGAGCTGGTGGGCGAAGTGCTCAAGGTGATGCAGGACCTGGCCCAGGAAGGCCGGACCATGGTGGTGGTGACCCACGAAATGGGCTTTGCCCGTGAAGTCTCCAACCAACTGGTGTTCCTGCACAAGGGCATCGTCGAAGAGCGTGGCAACCCGCGCGAAGTGCTGGTCAACCCACAGTCCGAGCGTTTGCAGCAGTTTCTTTCCGGCAGCTTGAAGTAAACAGAACTGCTTTTATGCACTGAATTAGTGCAAGCTTCACAATCCTGAGGTTGCCCAATCCCCTGTGGGAGCGGGCTTGCTCGCGAAAGCGGTGTATCAGTTGATACATCCGGTGACTGATCCACCGCATTCGCGAGCAAGCCCGCTCCCACATTTGGATCTTCACCCGCTTTAGAGATTTGTGTTGGTTTACGGGCTAGCATTGGCCTTTGTCTTCATTACTGTTACTCGCTTCGGATAGCACTCCATGACTGCCCATCGAATTGGTTTCCTGATTTGGCCCAGCACTAAAGCACTGACGCTTGCGCTGGCTGAGGAGGCCTTGCGCGTTGCTCAGCGGGTGCATCCGGACGTGGTGTACGAACTCTCGTTTTTGCAGGCCGAGCCGCCAATGGACGGCGCCTGGCAACTGCCGGGTGAGCCCTGGGCCGGCAAGCTGGAAGGTTTCCAAAAGCTGTTCCTGCTGGCCGATGAGCCACCGACCGTCATCGCCTCCCAGCTCAGCACCGCCCTCAAGCAACTGGTGCGTGCCGGGTGTGTGATCGGCGGCCTGTCGGCCGGTGTGTATCCGTTGGCTCAGCTCGGTCTGCTCGACGGCTATCGCGCCGCTGTGCACTGGCGCTGGCAGGACGATTTCGCCGAGCGTTTCCCCAAGGTGATCGCCACCAGCCATCTGTTCGACTGGGACCGTGACCGCCTGACCGCCTGCGGTGGCATGTCGGTACTCGACCTGCTGCTGGCAGTGCTGGCCCGTGACCACGGCGCCGAACTGGCCGGGGCAGTCTCGGAAGAACTGGTGGTAGAGCGCATCCGTGAGGGCGGCGAGCGCCAGCGCATCCCACTGCAAAACCGTCTGGGTTCCAGCCATCCAAAGCTGACCCAGGCCGTGTTGCTGATGGAGGCCAACATCGAAGAGCCGCTGACCACCGACGAAATCGCCCAGCATGTGTGCGTGTCCCGACGACAGCTCGAGCGGATCTTCAAGCAATACCTCAATCGCGTCCCCAGCCAGTACTACCTGGAACTGCGCCTGAACAAGGCCCGCCAGATGCTCATGCAAACCAGCAAGTCGATCATCCAGATCGGCCTGTCCTGCGGCTTCTCCTCGGGGCCGCACTTCTCCAGCGCCTACCGCAACTTCTTCGGCGCCACCCCTCGTGAAGACCGCAACCAGCGCCGCAGCAGCAGCCCGTTCGAATTGTCGTCGGTGCCGTCCGAGCGCGGCTAGGCATCAGTGCTCGGCCGGCATCTCCAGGCATGGCGCTGTTCCTGTGCGCGGATGAGATCAGCAGCAGACCAAAACGGCCATCGGCGACGGCATTGGATAGTTGTGCCTCACCGACCGCCCAAAACCGGCCCGGGCGGTTTAAACTGCGCCATTGCGATGCTATTTGTCGCATTGGCGTAAACCCGCGAAAATCGCGGGTTGGCGCTATAAGAAGTTGTCGCTTGGCGGCAAGGCCGCGCTGAAAACTGTCCTTACAATCCCTGCATCGCCCGCCAGTTTCAGGCAGGCGTTCCTCTTCAGGAGACTCCGATGTCCGTTGAGCAAGCCCCGGTGCAACGTGCCGATTTCGACCAGGTCATGGTTCCCAACTACGCACCTGCCGCTTTCATCCCCGTGCGTGGCGCAGGTTCGCGCGTATGGGACCAGGCGGGCCGAGAGCTGATCGACTTTGCCGGCGGCATCGCGGTCAACGTATTGGGCCACGCCCACCCGGCGCTGGTCGGTGCACTGACCGAACAGGCCAACAAGCTGTGGCACGTGTCCAACGTCTTCACCAATGAGCCGGCCCTGCGCCTGGCCCATAAGCTGATCGACGCCACGTTTGCCGAGCGTGTGTTCTTCTGCAACTCCGGCGCCGAAGCCAACGAGGCCGCCTTCAAGTTGGCCCGTCGTGTCGCGTTCGACCGCTTCGGCACCGAGAAATACGAAATCATCGCCGCGCTGAACAGCTTCCACGGCCGTACCCTGTTCACCGTGAACGTGGGTGGCCAGTCGAAGTACTCCGACGGCTTCGGTCCGAAGATCGTCGGCATCACCCACGTGCCTTACAACGATCTGGAGGCGCTGAAAGCCGCCGTCTCGGACAAGACCTGCGCCGTGGTGCTGGAGCCGATCCAGGGCGAAGGCGGCGTGCTGCCGGCAGAACTGTCGTACCTGCAAGGTGCCCGCGACCTGTGCGACGCGAACAACGCGCTGCTGGTGTTCGACGAAGTGCAAACCGGCATGGGCCGCAGCGGCGAGTTGTTCGCCTATCAGCATTACGGCGTCGTGCCGGACATCCTCACCAGCGCCAAGAGCCTGGGCGGCGGTTTCCCGATCGCGGCCATGCTGACTCGCGAAGACCTGGCCAAGCACCTGGTGGTCGGCACCCACGGCACCACCTACGGCGGCAACCCGCTGGCGTGCGCGGTGGCGGAAGCGGTGATCGACGTGATCAACACGCCAGAAGTGCTGGCCGGCGTTAACGCCAAGCACGACTTGTTCGTTTCCCGTCTGGAGAAGATTGGCCAGCAATACGGCATCTTCACCGAAGTGCGTGGCCTGGGCCTGCTGCTCGGTTGCGTGCTGAGCGATGCCTGGAAAGGCAAGGCCAAGGACATCTTCAACGCCGCCGAGCGCGAAGGCTTGATGATCCTGCAAGCCGGCCCGGATGTGGTGCGTTTCGCCCCGAGCCTGGTGGTGGAAGATGCCGATATCCAGGAAGGTCTGGACCGCTTCGAACGTGCGGTGAAAAAGCTGACGCAAGCCTGATGGACCGTTGGGTGCCCGGCGAGTCGGGCGCCCAACACAAATTTTGTATGCCGGACTCTTTAGTTGAAGCTGTGAAGATCAAATGTGGGAGCGGGCTTGCTCGCGAATGCAGTGGCTCAGTCACCTGAAATGTTGAATGACACACCGCTTTCGCGAGCAAGCCCGCTCCCACACTTGACCTCACTGATTTCAAGATCGTGTCCGGCATTTTTTCCTGTGAGTTTTCGAGTTAAGGAGTGACACCATGCTGGTGATGCGCCCCGCGCAAATGGCTGATCTGGGCGAGGTACAGCGTCTGGCTGCGGACAGCCCGATTGGTGTCACCTCCTTGCCGGATGATGTCGAACGCCTGAGCGACAAGATCGCTGCGAGCGAAGCGTCCTTCGCCGCCGAGGTCAGCTTCAACGGTGAAGAAAGCTATTTCTTCGTCCTGGAAGACACCGACGCCGGCAAGCTGGTGGGCTGTTCGGCCATCGTTGCCTCGGCCGGCTACTCGGAACCGTTCTACAGCTTCCGCAACGAGACCTTCGTGCACGCTTCCCGCGAGCTGAAGATCCACAACAAGATCCACGTGCTCTCGCAGTGCCATGACCTCACCGGCAACAGCCTGCTGACCAGCTTCTACGTGGTGCCGGAGCTGGTGGGTTCGCCGTGGTCGGAGCTCAACTCCCGTGGCCGCCTGCTGTTCGTGGCCGGCCACCCGGAGCGCTTCGCCGATTCGGTGGTCACCGAGATTGTGGGCTACAGCGACGAGAACGGTGATTCGCCGTTCTGGGACGCCATCGGCCGCAACTTCTTCGACCTCAACTACGCCGCTGCCGAGCGCCTGTGCGGGTTGAAGAGCCGGACCTTTCTCGCCGAACTGATGCCGCACTATCCGATCTACGTGCCGCTGTTGCCCGACGAAGCCCAGGAAGCCATGGGCCAGGTGCACCCGCGGGCGCAGATCACCTTCGACATCCTGATGCGCGAAGGCTTCGAGACCGACCATTACATCGACATCTTCGACGGCGGCCCAACCCTGCATGCGCGCGTCTCGGGCATTCGCTCGATCGCCCAGAGCCGTGTGGTGCCGGTGAAGATCGGTGAGATGGTCAAGGGTGTCGGCCGCCAGTACCTGGTGAGCAACGGCCAGTTGCAGGATTACCGCGCGGTGATGCTGGAGCTGGACTACGCGCCGGGCAAGCCAGTGACCCTGGACCTGGAAACCGCCGAAGCCCTGGGCGTCGGCGAAGGTGCCAGCGTTCGACTGGTAGCGGTTTAAGAATGAGTTTCGCGGGTGGCTTGCAAGGCGGCCCGTTTGAGGAGATAGCATGATCGTTCGTCCCGTACGCAGCAGCGATTTACCGGCCCTGATTGATCTGGCGCGCAGCACCGGCACCGGCCTCACCACCTTGCCGGCCAACGAAGAGCGCCTGACCCATCGGGTCGGCTGGGCTGAAAAGACCTTTCGCGGCGAAGCCGGGCGCGGTGATGCGGACTACCTGTTCGTGCTGGAAAACGACGAAGGTCGCGTGGTGGGGATTTCCGCCATCGCCGGTGCAGTCGGTCTGCGCGAGCCCTGGTACAACTTCCGGGTCGGCCTGACGGTCAGCGCCTCCCAGGAGCTGAGCATCTACCGTGAAATCCCGACGCTGTTTCTGGCCAACGACCTGACCGGCAACTCCGAGCTGTGCTCGTTGTTCCTGCACGCCGATTACCGCAACGGCCTTAACGGCCGCATGCTGGCCAAGGCGCGCATGCTGTTTATCGCGGAATTCCCGCAGCTGTTCGGCAACAAGATCATCGCCGAGATGCGCGGCATGTCCGACGAAGCCGGGCGCTCGCCGTTCTGGGAAAGCCTGGGCCGGCACTTCTTCAAGATGGAATTCAGCCAGGCCGACTACCTCACCGGCGTGGGCAACAAGGCGTTTATCGCCGAGCTGATGCCGAAGTTTCCGCTGTACACCTGCTTCCTGTCTGAAGACGCGCGCAATGTGATCGGCAAGGTCCACACCGACACCGAGCCGGCCCTGAGCATGCTCAAGAGCGAAGGTTTCAGCTACCAGGGCTACGTCGACATCTTCGACGCGGGCCCGGCGGTGGAGTGTGAAACCACCAAGATCCGCGCCGTGCGCGACAGCGAAGCGCTGGTGCTGGCGATTGGTACGCCGGGCGACGACGCCACGCCGTTCCTGATCCATAACCGCAAACGTGAAGATTGCCGCATCACCGCCGCGCCGGCGCGGTTGGCTGCGGGCACCCTGGTGGTCGATCAACAGACCGCCAAGCGCCTGCAACTGATCGCCGGTGATCAAGTGCGTGCCGTACCGTTGTCCGCTGCCCGGGAGTCGAAATAATGAATTCGCTATACATCGCAGGTGAATGGCTGGCTGGCCAGGGTGAAGTGTTTGAGTCGCTGAACCCGGTGACCCAGCAGGTGGTGTGGTCGGGTAATGGCGCCACCGCCGAGCAGGTCGAGTCCGCCGTCCAGGCCGCACGCCAGGCGTTTCCGGCCTGGGCCAAGCGTTCGTTGGAAGAGCGCCTGAGCGTGCTGGAAGCCTTCGCCGCCAACCTGAAGAGTCGTGCTGACGAACTCGCCCGCTGCATCGGTGAGGAAACCGGCAAGCCTTTGTGGGAATCGGCGACTGAAGTCACCAGCATGGTCAACAAGGTCGCGATCTCGGTGCAAAGCTACCGCGAGCGTACCGGCGAGAAGAGCGGCCCATTGGGCGACGCCACTGCCGTGTTGCGCCACAAGCCCCACGGGGTGGTGGCGGTGTTTGGCCCCTACAACTTCCCGGGTCACTTGCCTAACGGGCATATCGTGCCGGCCTTGCTGGCGGGTAACACCGTGCTGTTCAAACCGAGTGAGCTGACCCCGAAAGTCGCCGAGCTGACCGTGCAATGCTGGATCGACGCCGGCCTGCCGGCGGGCGTGTTGAACCTGCTGCAAGGCGCGCGGGAAACCGGGATCGCCCTGGCGGCGAATCCGGGCATCGACGGTCTGTTCTTCACCGGCTCCAGCCGCACCGGCAACCATCTGCACCAGCAATTCGCCGGGCGCCCGGACAAGATCCTCGCGCTGGAAATGGGCGGCAACAACCCGCTGGTGGTGGACGAAGTGGCCGATGTGGATGCGGCCGTGTACACCATTATCCAGTCGGCGTTTATCTCCGCTGGCCAGCGTTGCACCTGTGCCCGTCGCCTGCTGGTGCCGGAAGGCGCCTGGGGCGATGCGTTGCTCGCACGCCTGGTGGCGGTGAGCTCGACCATCGAAGTCGGCGCATTTGACCAAACGCCGGCGCCGTTCATGGGCTCGGTGATTTCCCTCGGTGCTGCCAAGGCGTTGATGGATGCCCAGGAATTGCTGTTGGCCAATGGCGCCGTGGCGCTGTTGGAAATGACTCAACCCCAGGCCCAGGCTGCGTTGCTGACGCCGGGGATTATCGATGTGACCGAGGTTACGGAACGCGCTGACGAAGAGCTGTTCGGCCCACTGCTGCAAGTGATCCGCTACGCTGATTTCGAGGCGGCGATTGCCGAGGCCAACAACACTCAATACGGCTTGGCGGCCGGGTTGCTGTCGGATTCCGAGGCGCGTTACCAGCAGTTCTGGCTGGAAAGCCGCGCCGGGATCGTCAACTGGAACAAACAGCTGACGGGTGCTGCGAGCAGCGCGCCATTTGGCGGGGTAGGGGCTTCGGGCAATCATCGCGCCAGCGCCTATTACGCGGCGGACTATTGCGCGTACCCGGTGGCCTCCCTTGAGACCCCGAGCCTGGTGCTACCGGCGACGTTAACCCCGGGTGTGACGCTGATCTAAATGTGGGAGCGGGCTTGCTCGCGAAGGCGGTGTGTCATTCAACATTTCAGGCGACTGAACCACCGCTTTCGCGAGCAAGCCCGCTCCCACACTTGATTTGTGGTGTGTTCAAGTAATTTGATGCCTATAAAAATACAGATGTTCGTGGAGCCTCGCCGATGAAATCCTGTGAAGTCAATTTTGACGGTCTAGTGGGGCCGACCCATAACTACGGCGGCTTGTCCTACGGCAACGTCGCGTCCCAAAGCAACAGCCAGCAGTCCTCCAACCCGAAGGAAGCTGCGCTGCAAGGCTTGGCGAAGATGAAGGCCCTGATGGAAATGGGCTTTGTGCAAGGTGTGCTGGCGCCCCAGGAACGTCCGGATGTGGCCGCCTTGCGCAACCTCGGTTTTGCCGGCACCGACGCACAAGTCATCCAGCAGGCCGCCAAGCAAGCCATGCCGCTGCTGGTTGCCAGTTGCTCGGCGTCGAGCATGTGGGTGGCCAATGCCGCGACCGTCAGCCCGAGCGCCGACACCTTTGACGGTCGCGTGCATTTCACCGCCGCCAACCTCAACTGCAAATACCACCGCAGCATCGAACACCCGACCACCAGCCGCGTGCTGGGGGCGATGTTCGCTGACCAGAAGCACTTCGCCCACCACGCCGCATTACCGGCGGTGGCGCAGTTCGGTGACGAAGGCGCGGCCAACCACACGCGTTTCTGCCGGGACTATGGCGAGGCGGGCGTAGAGTTTTTCGTGTTCGGCCGCAGCGCGTTCGACACCCGCTACCCGGCGCCGCAAAAGTACCCGGCACGCCAGACCCTCGAAGCTTCCCAGGCGGTCGCGCGCCTGCACGGCCTGCGGGATGACGGCGTGGTCTACGCCCAGCAGAACCCGGCGGTGATCGATGCCGGTGTGTTCCACAACGATGTGATCGCGGTGGGCAATGGCGAGGTGCTGTTCTATCACGAGGATGCGTTCCTCAATACCGATCAGATGCTCGGTGAATTGCAGGGCAAGCTCGGCAAGCTCGGCGGCAATTTCCAGTCGATCTGCGTGCCACGGGCCCAGGTGGGTGTTGAAGACGCGGTGCGTTCCTACCTGTTCAACAGCCAGCTGCTGACCCGCGCCGACGGTTCGATGCTGCTGATCGTGCCGGAAGAATGCCGCGCCAACGAGCGTGTCTGGCAGTACCTGCAAGGCCTGACGTCCTCCGGCGGGCTGATCCGCGAAGTCAAAGTCTTCGACCTCAAGCAAAGCATGCAGAACGGCGGTGGCCCGGCGTGCCTGCGCTTGCGTGTAGCCTTGAATGAAACCGAACTGGCGGCGGTCAACCCAGGGGTTATCATGACGGCGCCGTTGTACGACACGCTGACCCAATGGGTCGACAAGCACTACCGCGACAGCCTGCGGGAAACCGACCTGGCTGACCCGCAATTGCTGCTTGAGTGCCGGACGGCACTGGATGAACTGACGCAAATCCTTAAACTGGGCTCGGTTTATCCTTTCCAGATCAATTAACGCCGCACGGCTGAGAACTATTTATGACCACCGACACCCTGAAACTGATCCTTGAAGACACCGACGGCACCCAGCTGGAAACTTCCTGCACCCGCGTCGCCGTGGTGTGGCAGGGCAAGGAGATCTGGATCCAGCACGACGGCCGTGGCCAACTGCTGATCGGCGTGGACGTGGAAGAAGGCGACGCGGAATACGCCAACCTGCTGATGCGCCCATTGGCCACCAACCTGATGAGCCTGCAACTGGAAATGGAACCGGCCGACGTTGAAGGTGATGACGACGATCACGTCCACGGTCCTGGCTGCAACCACTAAGGAAGCTGCGTATGCTCGCCCTCGGCAAACTGCTTGAACTGACCCTCGCCGGTCGCGAACCGGCGCAAAAAATTCAACTGACTGTCGACGGCGTGCAACTGCGCTGGCTCAGTGAGGGCGCGCTGGAAGTGCGGCCTCCTGAGGCGCGGGACAACGGCTGCGACGTACTGCTGTCGTCCGGCATCCATGGCAACGAAACCGCGCCAATCGAATTGGCCGATCGCTTGCTGCAGGGCATTGCCCGTGGGGAGATCAAGCCCCGTACCCGTATCCTGTTCCTGTTCGGCAACCCCGAGGCCATGCGCCGTGGCGAGCGTTACCTCGAACTGGACGTCAACCGGCTGTTCAACGGCCGTCATGAACAAAACATCGGCCCTGAAGCCATGCGCGCCGCCGAGCTTGAACAGTTGGCCCGCACCTTCTTCAGCGTGCCTGGGCGTAGCCGTTTGCACTACGACCTGCACACCGCCATCCGTGGCTCGAAGATCGAGCAGTTCGCACTGTACCCGTGGAAGGACGGTCGCCAGCATTCACGTCGTGAACTGGCGCGCCTGCGAGCCGCCGGCCTGGAGGCGGTGCTGTTGCAGAACAAGACGTCGATCACCTTCACGGCGTTTACCTACGAGCAGCTGGAGGCCGAGTCCTTCACCCTGGAGTTGGGCAAGGCCCGGCCGTTCGGGCAGAACCAGGGCGTGGACGTATCGCGCCTGGAAACCCGCCTCACGCAGATCATCGAGGGTAACGAGCCGGCCACCGAGAGCCTGGATGGCCTGCAGCTGTTCAGCGTCTCCCGGGAAGTGATCAAGCACAGCGATACCTTCGTCCTGCATTTGCCGGCGGACGTGGAAAACTTTTCGGAGTTGGAGAAGGGTTATCTGCTGGCCGAGGACATTGCCAAGACCCGCTGGGTGATCGAGGAGGAGGGCGCACGCATCATCTTCCCGAACCCGAAGGTCAAGAATGGCTTGCGAGCAGGGATATTGATTGTGCCGACCACGGATGCCGGCCTGGCCTGAATCCCGAGACCGACTCGGTCAAATGTGGGAGCGGGCTTGCCTGCGATAGGATCAACTCGGTCTGCCAGATACACCGAGGCGATGCTATCGCAGGCAAGCCAGCTCCCACACAAGCCCAGCTCTGAGACTGGGCTTTGTGGTATTGCTTAAACCGCGAGAGCCCGTGGCTCATTGCGACGCAGTGCGCGAACCTTGTGCAGGGTGTCGGCGCAGGTGCGTGCCGCTTCCTGGCCCTTGTGCACGAAGTGCTCATAGAAGAACGTATGGTGCTCGCTGCCCGCGTGGAAGTGGTGCGGGGTCAGGGATACCGAGAACACCGGCACTTCGGTTTCCAGCTGGACCTGCATCAGGCCGCTGACCACGGACTGGGCCACGAACTCGTGACGGTAGATCCCGCCGTCCACCACCAGGGCGGCCGCGACGATACCGGCATAACGGCCGGACTTGGCCAGCAGCTTGGCGTGCAGGGGCATTTCAAAGGCGCCGCCGACTTCGAAGAAATCGATGTCCGATTCCTGGTAGCCCTGGGCGATCATTTCGGCGAGGAAACCTTTACGGGATTGGTCGACAATATCCTTGTGCCAGCAGGCCTGGATAAACGCGACGCGCTCGCCGTGATGGTTTTTGCTTTTGCTGTCGATTGCGGTGGGTTGCATGTTCTGACTCCTGTTTAAGAAAAAAACAGGGCGTTATGAATCGAATGGGATTTAAGGGTACGCACAGCGGGCTCATGTGAACATGACGTCAGCGCGGCCCTTAGGTGCCAATCCCGTTCTCTCTTCATCCGGACTATGACCGTCGGCCCCGGGATCACACCGGGTCTGCTGACCTTGTCGCCGTCCTGCCGAGGCAGTTCGAGGCGCCAAGCGCTCGCGGGCTATGCACATTGCGTGCAATTACCGCCGGTGGGGAATTACACCCCGCCCTGAGAACGTTGCCGCCAGAACCCTGGCGGCGGAGAGTTTTTATCATGGTTTTTCAGAAACTGCACGGTTGGTTTATCGATAACCTATATCGGTTTGTTTGGTTGGTATTCGATTGTGCAAGCGCGGGGCTTGATATTCCGCGGGTTTGCCCGCAGTAATCGTCAACACAAGAAACGCTCCAATCCGCTAGAGGCTAGTTTGATGAACGTGATTGACCTGCGCAGCGACACAGTGACCCAACCGACCCCTGGCATGCTCGAGGCGATGGCCACTGCCGCCAGCGGCGACGACGTCTACGGCGAGGACCCGAGCGTCAATCGCCTGGAAGCCGAACTGGCCAAGCGCCTGGGTTTTCCCGCCGCGTTGTTCGTGCCCACCGGCACCATGAGCAACCTGCTGGCGTTGATGGCGCACTGTGAGCGTGGCGAGGAATACATCGTCGGTCAGCAGGCCCACACCTACAAATACGAAGGCGGCGGCGCGGCGGTTCTCGGCTCGATCCAGCCACAACCCCTGGAAGTGCAGGCCGACGGTTCCCTGAACCTGGAGCACGTGCTGGCCGCGATCAAGCCGGACGACTTCCACTTCGCCCGTACCCGCTTGCTGGCGCTGGAAAACACCATGCAGGGCAAGGTCCTGCCGCTGGAATACCTGGCGGCCGCGCGAGCCTTTACCCGGGAACACGGCCTGGCCTTGCACCTGGACGGCGCGCGGCTCTACAACGCGGCGGTCAAGCTGGGTGTGGATGCGCGGGAAATTGCCCGGCACTTCGATTCGGTGTCGGTGTGCCTGTCCAAAGGCCTGGGCGCGCCTATCGGCTCGGTGTTGTGCGGCTCCACGGCATTGATCGCCAAGGCCCGCCGTTTGCGCAAAATGGTCGGTGGCGGCATGCGCCAGGCCGGTTCGCTGGCGGCGGCGGGGCTGTACGCCCTGGATCACCAGGTGCAGCGCCTGGCCGACGACCACGCCAACGCCCAATGGCTGGGGGATGAACTGCGCAAGGCGGGTTATACGGTGGAGCCGGTGCAGACCAATATGGTCTACGTCGACATCGGTGATCGAGCCCAGGCCTTGAAGGCGTTTGCCGCCGAGCGCGGGATCAAGTTGAGCGCGGCGCCTCGCCTGCGCATGGTCACGCACCTGGACGTCAGCCGGGCGCAGATCGAGCAAGTGCTCGCGACATTTGTCGAGTTTTCCCGGAAATGACAGTGCAGACCGTCTAATTGACTGTTTCTATCACATAAACACGCTGTACCACGGGCAAAGGGCCGATATAATGCGGCCCTTTGCCGTCGCTCCGTCTGATGACGTTTAGCACTGGCCTTTGGCCGCAGCCTCCGTGGAAGAACCTAATGAAAAGCGCAGAAATCCGTGAAGCCTTCCTTCGCTTCTTCGAAGAGCAAGGTCACACCCGTGTCGCCTCCAGCTCCTTGATCCCAGGCAATGACCCAACCCTGCTGTTCACCCACGCGGGGATGAACCAGTTCAAGGACTGCTTCCTGGGCCAGGAAAAGCGCGCCTACACCCGCGCCACCAGCAGCCAGAAGTGCGTACGCGCCGGCGGCAAGAACAGCGACCTGGAAAACGTGGGCTACACCGCCCGCCACCACACATTCTTCGAGATGCTGGGTAACTTCAGCTTCGGCGACTATTTCAAGAAAGACGCGATCACCTTTGCCTGGACCTTTCTGACCGGCGTGCTGAAGCTGCCGAAGGAAAAACTCTGGGTGACCGTCTACGCCACCGATGACGAAGCCTACGACATCTGGACCCAGCAAATCGGGGTGCCAGTCGAGCGCATGATTCGCATCGGCGACAACAAGGGCGCGCCTTACGCGTCCGACAACTTCTGGACCATGGGCGATACCGGCCCGTGCGGCCCGTGCACCGAGATTTTCTACGATCACGGCGCCGACATCTGGGGTGGCCCACCGGGCTCGCCGGAAGAAGACGGCGACCGCTACATCGAAATCTGGAACAACGTGTTCATGCAGTTCAACCGCACCGCCGATGGCGTGTTGCATCCGTTGCCAGCGCCGTCGGTGGACACCGGCATGGGCCTGGAGCGGATCAGTGCGGTGATGCAGCACGTTCACTCCAACTACGAGATCGACCTGTTCACCAACCTGCTGAGCGCTTCGGCGGCGGCCATTGGCTGTGCCAACGACAACCAGTCGTCGCTCAAGGTGGTGTCGGATCACATCCGTTCCTGCGGCTTCCTGATCGCCGATGGCGTGCTGCCGTCGAACGAAGGCCGTGGCTATGTGCTGCGCCGCATCATCCGTCGCGCCTGCCGTCACGGTAACAAGCTGGGCGCCACCGGCAGCTTCTTCTACAAGATCGTTGCCGCGCTGGTGGCCGAGATGGGCGATGCCTTCCCGGAACTCAAGCAGCAGCAAGCCAACATCGAGCGCGTGCTCAAGGCTGAAGAAGAGCAGTTCTCCAAGACCCTGGAGCACGGCCTGAAGATCCTCGAGCAGGACCTGGTCGAGCTCAAGGGCACCGTGGTGCCGGGCGACGTCGTGTTCAAGCTGTACGACACCTACGGTTTCCCGATGGACCTGACCGCCGACATCGCCCGCGAACGCGAGCTGACCATCGACGAGGCCGGGTTTGAGCGTGAGATGGAAGCCCAGCGCGTCCGTGCCCGTTCCGCCAGCTCCTTTGGCCTGGACTACAACACCCTGGTAAAGGTTGATGTGGCGACTTCGTTCATTGGTTACGAAGCCACCGTTGGCTCGGCCAAGATCGTGGCTATCTATAAGGACGGCAAGTCGGTTGACGTGCTGAACGAAGGTGACGAGGGTGTTGTGGTCCTCGACCAGACCCCGTTCTACGCTGAATCCGGTGGCCAGGTTGGCGACTGTGGTTTCCTGAGCTCCACCTCCGGTCGTTTTGAAGTGCGCGACACCACCAAGACCGGCGGTGCGTTCCTGCATCACGGCGTGCTGGTGCTGGGCAACCTGACCGTCGGCGCGCCGGTGGACACTCAGGTAGATGCCGACGTACGGCATGCAACTGCCTTGAACCATTCTGCCACTCACTTGCTGCACGCTGCGTTGCGTCAGGTGCTGGGTGAGCATGTGCAACAGAAGGGTTCGTTGGTCGATAGCCAGCGCCTGCGTTTTGACTTCAGTCATTTCGAGGCGATCAAGCCTGAGCAGTTGAAGGCCCTGGAAGACATCGTCAACGCCGAGATTCGCAAGAACACCCCGGTGGAAACCGAAGAAACCGATATCGAGACCGCCAAGCAAAAAGGCGCCATGGCGCTGTTTGGCGAGAAGTACGGCGACGAAGTGCGCGTATTGAGCATGGGCGGCAGCTTCTCGGTGGAGCTGTGTGGTGGTATTCACGCCAGCCGTACCGGCGACATCGGCCTGCTGAAAATCATCAGCGAAGGCGGCGTGGCTTCCGGCGTACGTCGTATTGAAGCGATCACCGGTGCTGCGGCCCTGGCCTACCTCAATGCGGCAGAAGAACAACTCAAGGAAGCGGCCGGCCTGGTCAAGGGCAGCCGCGACAACCTGATCGACAAGCTCTCCGGCGTACTGGAGCGCAACCGTCAGCTGGAGAAACAGCTGGAGCAGTTGCAGGCCAAGGCGGCCAGCGCGGCGGGCGACGATCTGTCGGCTTCCGCCCTGGACGTCAAGGGTGTGAAAGTGCTGGCCGTACGCCTGGACGGTCAGGACGGCAAGGCGCTGTTGGCCTTGGTCGATCAGTTGAAGAACAAGCTCGGCCGCGCAGTGATCCTGCTCGGCAGTGTCCATGAGGAAAAGGTCGTTCTGGTTGCCGGTGTAACCAAGGACCTGACTGGCCAACTCAAGGCCGGTGATTTGATGAAGCAAGCCGCCGCGGCAGTGGGCGGGAAGGGCGGTGGTCGTCCGGACATGGCGCAAGGCGGTGGTGTTGACGCCGGCGCCCTGGACGCGGCCCTGGCCCTGACCGTGCCGTTTGTCGAGGCAGGTATTTAAGACGCTGTTAATGAGCCCGTGGTCTAGTCGCGGGCTCAGTCAGTGCTGGTTGATTGAATAACAGGCGCCCCTTTACGGGCTGAGGCGGCTTAGAAATGGCTTTGATCGTACAGAAATTTGGAGGCACCTCGGTCGGCTCTGTCGAAAGAATCGAGCAGGTCGCCGACAAGGTTAAGAAATTCCGCGATGCCGGCGATGACCTGGTGGTGGTGCTGTCGGCCATGAGCGGCGAGACCAATCGCCTGATCGATCTGGCCAAGCAAATCAGTGGCGATCAGCAACCGGTTCCCCGTGAACTGGACGTGATCATTTCCACCGGTGAGCAGGTGACCATCGCATTGCTGGCCATGGCGCTGAACAAGCGTGGTGTGCCGGCGGTGTCCTACACTGGCAACCAGGTCCGCATTCTTACGGATAGCGCGCACACTAAAGCCCGCATCCTGCAGATTGATGACCAGAAGATTCGCGCTGACCTGAAAGCCGGTCGTGTGGTAGTTGTCGCCGGTTTCCAGGGCGTCGACGAGCACGGCAACATCACCACCCTCGGTCGTGGCGGTTCCGACACCACTGGCGTGGCCCTGGCGGCAGCCCTGAAGGCTGACGAATGCCAGATCTACACCGATGTGGATGGCGTCTACACCACCGACCCGCGGGTCGTGTCCGTGGCCCAGCGCCTGGACAAGATCACCTTCGAAGAGATGCTGGAAATGGCCAGCCTCGGTTCCAAGGTGTTGCAGATCCGTGCCGTTGAGTTTGCCGGCAAGTACAACGTTCCGCTGCGCGTACTGCACAGCTTCAAGGAGGGTCCGGGCACCCTCATTACTATTGATGAAGAGGAATCCATGGAACAGCCGATCATTTCCGGTATCGCTTTCAACCGTGATGAAGCCAAGCTGACTATCCGTGGCGTGCCAGACACCCCGGGCGTGGCTTTCAAGATCCTGGGCCCTATCAGTGGCGCGAACATCGAAGTCGACATGATCGTGCAGAACGTCTCGCACGATAACACCACCGATTTCACCTTCACCGTGCACCGCAACGAGTACGATGCGGCGGAGCGGATCCTGCAGAACACTGCGAAGGAAATCGGCGCCCGTGAAGTGGTCGGCGATACGAAGATTGCCAAGGTGTCGATCGTGGGTGTGGGCATGCGTTCCCATGCGGGCGTTGCCAGCCGCATGTTCGAAGCCCTGGCCAAGGAAAGCATCAACATCCAGATGATCTCCACATCGGAAATCAAGGTGTCGGTGGTGATCGAAGAGAAGTACCTGGAACTGGCTGTACGCGCACTGCATACCGCTTTTGAGCTGGACGCTCCGGCCCGACAGGGCGAGTGATGCGTTGCCAGGAAGGCGCGGTTATCCGCGCCTTTCATTTTTTTGCCGGGTGTGTGGTTAAGACCTGTTCTTTTACCTGCGCTCGACAATACTTAGGCGTGTAGGGCTATGGCCATTTGGTTGTAGGTCGAATGCCTTTTTTTTGCAGACTGTTGTTCCCGAAATGAAATGCGTGAGGAGAAAGGTATGCTGATTCTGACTCGTCGATGCGCAGAAAGCCTGATTATTGGTGATGGCGAAATCACCGTGACCGTGCTCGGCGTCAAAGGCAATCAAGTGCGTATCGGGGTTAACGCTCCGAAAGAGGTGGCTGTCCACCGCGAGGAAATCTACCTGCGGATCAAGAAAGAGAAGGACGAAGAACCAAGCCATTAATTTTTATCGTTTTTTATGTTTGCAAACGGGGATGAAGCTGGTTAATATACGCCCCGTGTTGCGGAGAGCTGGCCGAGTGGCCGAAGGCGCTCCCCTGCTAAGGGAGTACACCTCAAAAGGGTGTCGGGGGTTCGAATCCCCCGTTCTCCGCCATTATTTGCTTAGTACGTTGCAATCTGGTTTTTTCGCTAAGTTGTTGAAACTAAACGAAAAAATAGCTTTACATAGAGATTGAACGGCCTATAATGCGCGGCAACAAATGCACTCGTAGCTCAGCTGGATAGAGTACTCGGCTACGAACCGAGCGGTCACAGGTTCGAATCCTGTCGAGTGCACCAAACAACAAAAAGCCCGCCTAGTGCGGGCTTTTTGCCGTCTGGGGTTTTTATTTCCCGGGGCGCCTTTTTCTCCCGCCCATGTGTTTTCCTCTCAAGCTGCGTCGTCGCAGTTCATATGTGTGGCCAATGCTCAGCTTTGTGTCGCAAGCGCTTGTTCTTTCCAGTTTTTTGACGTTAAACGCGGCCGCCCGGTGTATCATTGCGCCCGTCAGCCCCGCCGGGGCTTGTGGAACACCTCCATGGACTTACCCAGTAGTTACTCAGTACCCCGTTTTACCAATCATGAATTGACTGATTGATCCTTCCGGCGTGCCCCGCTGCTGGGAGTGGAGTTCGCCTATGACCGAAGTTGAAGTAAAGAAAACACAAGAAAGCCTGCAGGATCGCCTGGCTCAAGTCGTCGAGCTGCTGCAGCGCCAGCGCGTGGTCGAAGACCTGACGCATCGCCAGGAAGGCGCGAACAATGACCGGGTCGAGAACCTGGTCCACCGGCAAAACCTTGTCGAGCTGCAACGCAAGCTCGATGACCTGCACTCCGCCGACGTTGCCTACATCCTCGAAGCCTTGCCGCTGAATGACCGCCTGACCCTTTGGCAGTTGGTCAAGGCTGACCGCGACGGCGACATCCTCCTCGAAGTATCCGACTCGGTCCGTGAAACCCTGATCGCCGACATGGACGATCACGAGCTCCTGGCGGCCGCCAAGGACATGGATGCCGACGAACTCGCTGACTTGGCTTCCGAGCTGCCGCGTGACGTCGTCCATGAGCTGATGGAAACCCTCGATGGCCAGCAGCGCGAGCGTGTGCGCTCGGCGTTGTCCTACGACGAGGAGCAGGTCGGTGCGTTGATGGACTTCGAGATGGTCACCATCCGCGAAGACGTCAGCCTGGAAGTGGTTCTGCGCTACCTGCGCCGGTTGAAAGAGCTGCCAGGCCACACCGACAAGCTGTTCGTGGTCGACTACGAAGGGATCCTCAAGGGCGTACTGCCGATCAAGCGCCTGCTGGTCAATGATCCGGACAAAAAAGTCGCGGACGTCATGGCCAGTGACCCGGTGAGTTTCCATCCGGACGAAGACGCTTACGACGCGGCCCAGGCGTTTGAGCGTTATGACTTGATCTCGGCCCCGGTGGTCGACAAGAACGGCAAGCTGATCGGCCGTCTGACCATCGATGAAATGGTCGACCTGATTCGTGAGGAGAGCGAAAGCGAAGTCCTCAACATGGCCGGTCTGCGGGAAGAAGAGGATATTTTTGCGTCGGTCTGGAAGTCCCTGCGTAACCGCTGGGCCTGGCTGGCGGTGAATTTGATTACCGCGTTTATTGCTTCACGGGTGATCGGCCTGTTTGAAGGCTCCATCGAGAAGCTCGTGGCCCTGGCTGCACTGATGCCGATTGTGGCGGGTATTGGCGGTAACTCGGGTAACCAGACCATCACCATGATCGTCCGCGCCATGGCGCTGGATCAGGTGGGGACCGGGCATGGCAAGCGTTTGATGCGCAAGGAGCTTGCGGTCGCGCTGATCAACGGCCTGGTGTGGGGCGGTGTCATCGGTATCGTGGCGTACCTGCTGTATGGCAGCTGGTCGCTCGGCGTGGTCATGACGGCGGCCATGACGCTTAACCTGCTGCTGGCAGCGTTGATGGGGGTTCTGATTCCAATGACCCTGGTGCGCCTTGGACGAGACCCGGCGATGGGCGCCAGTGTGATGATCACGGCCATGACCGACAGTGGCGGCTTCTTCATCTTCCTGGGCCTGGCAACCATCTTCCTGCTTTGATCCCTTCCATGGATCGGGGGCGTTTGCCCCTTGATCCTTTCCTGACCAAATCCCGGGCAAAAAAAAAGCCAGCGCATGGCTGGCTTTCAGCTTTCAGTTGCCAATCAGTTGGCTTCTGCAGCTGCCTCAACGTCGTGGGCGATCAGCGAGACGAGAGCATTTTGCTGGCGGTGGGAGAGCTGACGAAAACGCTGCAGCAGTTCGCGTTCGTGCAGTGACAGCTCGGGGCTGTCCAGGCGCATGCTCAGCTCGTCGCCCAGCGCACCTTCCTGAATCAGGCTTTGTTCCAGGCGTGCGATGATTTCGGAGTTCATGCTGCGGTGATGATTGCGAGCCACCTCGGCAATGCGTTCCCGCATTCCGTCTGGCAGACGTACGACGAACTTGTCAGCCGTACGGCTGGAATAAATTGCCTGTTTCAATGGGCGCATATATTTAACCGGTTAGTTCAGGGGAGCGGTTTTTGGAATTGGCCGCAAGATGCATGTTAGGACAAGGTTTGCTGCCAAATGTTCAACCTGAATTGCAAAGAGGCCGCATCATGCCTCAGATTTGCCAGTTCCTTGGCGTCAATTCTGTGACAAATATTGAACCGGCTACCGGCTTTATGCCAGTACTCATTTCAAAATTTGCGGACTGGTTGGAAAACTTTCCGCGGACGCACCCAAATGAGTGTTGAGCCCGCAGACCCTGGGCGCAAAAGGCTTTTCGGGCGCACATCCTATAGCAATATGGCCTTTTGCCCTTAACTTTAAGATTAGTGGCAAATTGCCAATTTACGAATGCGGAGCGACATATGGTCGGCTGTCCGGACGGACGAGCCGAGGCGTGGCAGCGATTTTAGCGAGGGCGACGAGCGGGGGGATTCAGCGCAGTACGGGATCGAATTTGATGCGGCGACCAATGAAGACTGCCAAGACCCACAGGCTGCCAAACACGCCGGCGGCGACGAAGGAGACTGTCTGTACGTTTTGCGACAATACGTTCAGGCCGAGGCCGGCGGCGGCCAGTGCCAGGGTCAGAAACAGCCAGGCGGACTTGTTCATGGAATGCTCCGGTAAGCGGTTCAGAAAACCCAGTGTTCAGTGGCAGGAGCAGCTTGAGTGCCCTGGGTCAGTTGCAGTGGGGATTGCATGTTCGGCTTCATGACAGCCAGTTGCGGGCGCTGTTGCAGGTGATGGGGAATCGCCTGGCTGACCTGCGCGGCGTCGTCGGAAGTGGTGGACTGAAAATGGAACATCACCAGCGCAGCCAGTGCAACGGTATTGAGGGCTAGTAGAAGTGCGCTGTTCATGTGCATGTTCTCCGCAGGTGGCTGGGCCGGACTGTATTTGTAGGATAAAGGATTGCAGGTGTCGTGCCAGTCTTTAATTGACAATAAATCCTTTAAAATCAGACATTTATATAGCGTCCAGATTGCCATGCTGTTGCAATTTGCAATGATGGCATTTTGGGGGAGTGCATTTTGCACGATGGTCCGAACCGTCCGTAATCGTTGAGCGGAATACCACCGGCTGTCACTGGCATGGGCCTACACTCAAAAAGCCAACGGACGACATGACAAAATTCACCTGCGCCGTTAACATGCACGCCGTCCGTCGCCGTGCCCATCGCCGGTTGGCTGTCATTAGTCCCAGTAGCTCAATTGGATAGAGCATCCCCCTCCTAAGGGGAAGGTTGGCCGTTCGAACCGGCCCTGGGACACCACTTCACCGTTGCTGCCCATGCGGCCTCGACGTCCGCAAGCCCCGATCAGATTTATCTGGCGGGGCTTTTTTGTGGCCGGGCGTTTGAGTGCGGCAGACTTTTCAAACACCAACCGAACCTTGCCCGCGTTTGAGGTTCACACGGGAGGCAAGAGCGGGGCGGCGCAAGTATTCGTCTGCATCCTGTACCTCGCGGGTGACTGGCGAGCGTCTGACACGTAGCCAATTGGCATGAGCAAAATATTCCCCGGCAACCGCATGTTTTGGCTGTCCGGACCCGACGACCCGGGACTATCATTCCGGTAGTCCTGACACCCACAGCAAGGAGCCGCTCGGAACGCCGATGCGCCAGATCTGGAAACCTTTTCGAGCCCTTTATTTTGCTTCCCTGATGATGCTGATCGGCTCTGGCCTGCTCAGTACTTACCTGGCCTTGCGCCTGGCGGCAGATCACGTCGACAGCCTGTGGGTCGGTGCGTTGATGGCCGCCAACTATTTTGGCCTGGTGTTGGGGGGCAAGATCGGTCACCGCCTGATTGGCCGCGTCGGGCATATCCGGGCCTACGCCACCTGTGCCGGGATCGTCGGCGCGGCGGTGTTGGGCCACGGGCTGATCAACTGGCTGCCAGCCTGGATTGTGCTGCGGATGATTGTCGGCCTGGGCATGATGTGCCAGTACATGGTCATCGAGAGCTGGCTTAACGAACAAGCTGAAGCCAAGCAACGCGGTGCGGTGTTCAGCGGCTATATGATCGCCTCGTACCTGGGCCTGGTGCTGGGCCAGTTGATCCTTGTGATGCACCCGCAGTTGGGGCTTGAGTTGCTGATGCTGGTCGCGCTGTGTTTTGCGCTGTGCCTGGTGCCGGTGGCCATGACTCGCCGCATTCACCCGGCGCCGCTGCATCCGGCGCCGATGGAGCCGCGCTTCTTTATCAAGCGGGTGCCGCAGTCCCTCAGTACGGTGTTGGGGGCCGGGCTGATCGTCGGTTCGTTCTACGGTTTGGCGCCGCTGTACGCGTCTCAGCAAGGGCTGACCACCGAGCAGGTCGGCCTGTTCATGGGTAGCTGCATTTTCGCCGGGCTGCTGGTGCAGTGGCCATTGGGCTGGCTGTCCGATCGATATGACCGCGCGCTGTTGATTCGCTGTTTCGCCTTGTGCCTGGCGGTGGCCGCGTTGCCGTTGGCGATTATGACCCAGGTACCACTGGAAGTGCTGTTCGTCGCGGGCTTTCTCTGTTCCCTGGTGCAGTTCTGCCTGTATCCGCTGGCTGTGGCGTTTTCCAACGACCACGTCGAGGGTGATCGCCGGGTGTCGCTCACTGCGATGTTGCTGGTGACCTACGGCATCGGCGCCAGTGTCGGCCCGCTGTTGGCCGGTGTGGTGATGAAGCTGTTCGGCAGCCATATGCTGTATGCGTTTTTCAGCGTGTGCGCATTGATCCTGGTGTGGCGCATTCGGCCCAAGGCGGTCACCAACCTGCATCAGGTGGACGACGCACCGCTGCATCACGTGGCGATGCCCGACAGCATGTCCAGCTCGCCCCTGGTAGCATGCCTCGATCCGCGAGTGGACGAACAGGTGGTGCAGGACCAGATGCAGACCGCCGTTGTGGATCCCGAGCCGGAAGTCGATCCCGAACTGGGTCAGCCGGAGCCTGTCACCGAGCCACCAGAGCATCCGGACCCGGATGATCACCCCCACGACTTGAGCAGGGCGCGCCCCTGAAAGCAAAAACGGGCAGCCCCCTTGAGGGACTGCCCGTTTTTTTGTCGCGACCTTTATTGTTTAAAGGTCGTCGTCCTTGTCAAACCGCCGCGCTTCACGCTGCAGTTGATACACAAACCGCTCGACCTGGCGCTGCACCAGCCCGCTCATGTTATGAAAACGTAGGCCGGCGAAGGTGGTGTTGATCCTTTCTTCGAAGTGCAGGTAACGCAGTTCTACCGAGGTGGTCATGCTGCCAAAGGGTAGCGCGGCGATAAATCGGTCGTAGACCTGGCCCAGTTGCAGGCGCTCGGAAATATCCCCTTCGAAGCGCAATTTGCAGCCGGTGGCGGAAATATCCAGCAACTTGCCGCTGATGGGGGCCTTGAGTTTGTCGCCGCCCAGTTCGACGCTCACCAGTTGCGCCAGCTTCAGCGCCGCGCGGAAGGCGTTGCGACGCTGATGGTAAATCACCTCGCCAGGCATGCTGCCGCGGTAAATACGGTGGCCGCCGGCTTCATCGAGGGTCAGGGTGCCGTTGCTTTCCCAGGCTACCCGCACACCATCGTGAAAACCTTCGATCCGGAAAGCTTCGCCATTCTCGAGGTAGCGTTCGCCGTCGCGCGGGACCATTTCGTCCAAGGCCAGTGTCTTGCTGTCCCGGTCGATTTCCACCAGGTAGCTTTGAAACCGCTGGTTGCGTTCATGGAAGGTGATGATCAGCGGATCATGGCTTTCTTGCAGCATCCGCAAGGTGCCAGCGATTTCCAGCGGCGTGGTGAGTACCTTGGGTGGCTGCGGAGCATCTTCCGCGTTAAGGGTGTTGAACACGGTTCTTCCATCTCCAGACAAAATACGACTACACGCAAGTGCTGTCATTTTGCCAGTATGTGGCGCGACTTGGATAGGGCGCGCTCAAACTGGTTTCAGGCTTGGCTGCGGGTGCTTGGCTTGGCCAGGCGTGAGGTGGAGCCTTGAGCGTTGTAGAGAGCCGGAGGCTCGCCGCCGTGGAGGATACGCAACTGATTGGCGGTCGTGGCTTGCTGAAGCTGGATGGCCTGGCCGTTGAGGAGGTTGGTTTCCTGGCACAGGGTCAGCAACTGGTTGAGTTCTTTGCTCTGGGCCAGCAACTGGTCGCCCACAGTGGAGTGGATGGCGAGTTGTTCCAGGCCCTTGTGGTCGGCCGTGAGGCCCAGGCTGATCAGAATCTGGCTGCGCTTCTTGCCGTGCTGTTCCAGCAGGACGATCAGCGATTGCTTGCGCGCCAGGATTTCTTCCAGCATGCGCATGTCCCGGCCGTACAGGGCCAGTGATTCTTCTCGAAGGAGCTCCAGCAGCTGCTGTGCGGGAGGCAGGTCTTCAATGATCAGTTGTAGCAAGTTTTCGTCGTGCATGGCTGGCCTTGGGGTTTAAGCGTCCAAAAGCCTGGCGCAGGCCTTTGCCTAGCGCTCGGCTTCGAAGTTAAGCAGTTTGCTGGCTACACGGTTGCTGTCGACCTTATAGCTGCCATCGGCAATCGCCTGTTTCAATTCGGCCACACGGGCTTTATTGACAACTGGCTGATCGCTCAGCGAGTCAGTGACCTTCTGCAACTGTTGAGCCTCATTGCTCAGGTGTACCGATTCCCCGCTTTGGCTCGCACCGGCCTGTTCTGTCTTGGCAGGCAGAGGCTGGGACTTGGCTTCAACGCTGTCTTTGGCACCGTTGGTGCGCGAAGAACCGGGCGTTGGCAGGGCGTTATTCAAACGACTGAAATCGATGACCATGTTAAAAAAACCTCTGGGTATTTGGACGCTTGCCATGTTTTCGGCCATACCCGGACAAACTTTAGGCTCGATTGACAATAAACCTATGCGCGATGCCGCTTTGCGCACAGTGTAGGAAAAGCTGGCGTCCGATGCCAGTGATCTATAAAGCCACCTCAACCTGCCCCGGCGCAGTCACCCGGGCCTTGATCACGCGGTTGGAATTCAGGTTCTTGACGCGAATCTGTTCACTCATGCCGCCGTTGGACAGGGCTTCCCCCGGCATTTTTACATTCAGGCCACCGCTGCTGGCGGAAATCACCACCTGGTCACCTTTGCGCACGACTTCGGCCTGCTCGAGATGGACCAGGGTAATCACCTGGTCGGCGACCATTGGTCGGGTAAGTTTCTGCCCGAGTGCCTGGTCAAGGGACGTGAGGTAGCTCTGGGTGATCATGCTGATGTCGCGCTCGCGCATCGCGACGTCATCATAACCAATGATTCCGGTACGTTTCAGCGGGCGCGTCACCACCACCACTTCGCGAAACAGTTTGACCTGGGCCGGCACGAACACCGTCCAGGGCGAGGCGCCTTCGCAGCGCACTTTCACGGTCACGCGCCCGATGGGCTGGGCGGGGCTTTCCAGGGAGGCTGTCAATTCTCTGTCGCACATGGGCATGCGCAGGCGCGGATCCAGCTGGTTGACCTGGATTTCGTAGCGGCCCGGTGTCTGCGTCGTGGCCAGATAATCTTCTACAGTGAACTCAAGAAAGCCTTGAGTGACGCCGATAAGCAGATCAGGCAAGGTGACGTTATCGGCGCGGGCCGGCTGGCCCGTAGCCAAGGCAAGCAACGCCATCGAGACGCAGAGCAATCTGCGGTACTGTGGGGATCGGAGGCGTCGGGAAACTGTCGTTTTGATGTCCATGGCCAATAAAAAAGCAAAGCTCGTGCCGTTTAGTGTTGGGTACGCGTCGTACCCCTAAGTTTTAGCGTAGGAGTCTGGGCATGGCCGGTGTAATGGATTCAGTGAACCAGCGCACACAGCTGGTGGGGCAGAATCGCCTGGAGTTGCTGTTGTTCCGTCTGGACGGCAAGCAGCTGTACGGGATTAATGTCTTCAAGGTTCGCGAAGTGCTGCAGTGTCCCAAGCTGACAATAATGCCCAAGTCCAGCCCGGTGGTTTGCGGTGTGGCGAACATTCGTGGCGCGACCATCCCGATTCTTGACCTGGCAATGGCCACCGGTTCGGCGGGGTTGCAGGACCGCGAGAGCCCGTTCGTGATCATTACCGAGTACAACACCAAGACCCAGGGTTTCCTGGTGCGCTCGGTGGAGCGCATCGTCAACATGAACTGGGAAGAGATCCATCCGCCGCCCAAGGGCACCGGTCGCGATCACTACCTCACGGCGGTGACGCGGGTCGACAACCAGTTGGTGGAAATCATCGACGTGGAGAAAATCCTCGCCGAAGTGGCCCCGACCTCCGAGGCGATATCGGTGGGTGTGGTAGACGCCGAAACCGCGCACAAGGCGATCTCGCTGCGGGTGCTGACGGTGGACGACTCTTCGGTCGCGCGCAAGCAGGTGTCCCGTTGCCTGCAGACCGTTGGGGTCGAAGTGGTCGCGCTCAATGACGGTCGCCAGGCCCTGGATTACCTGCGCAAGCTGGTGGATGAGGGCAAGAAGCCGGAAGAAGAATTCCTGATGATGATCTCCGACATCGAGATGCCGGAAATGGACGGCTACACCCTCACGGCCGAGATACGCAACGACCCACGCATGCAAAAACTACATATCATCCTGCATACTTCGTTGTCGGGTGTATTCAATCAGGCGATGGTCAAGAAGGTCGGTGCCGATGACTTCCTGGCCAAATTCCGCCCTGATGACCTGGCATCCCGGGTAGTCGACCGGATCAAGGCAGCAGATCACGGCTAGGGGCCTTTTCCCTGGCGATCACACGATTTAAGAGGCGGTATCATTGTCTACGGGTAATTTGGATTTCGAACAGTTCCGGGTCTTCCTGGAAAAGGCCTGTGGCATATTGCTCGGTGAAAACAAGCAGTACCTGGTATCCAGCCGTCTCAACAAACTGATGGAGCAGCAAGGCATCAAGTCCCTCGGGGAGTTGGTGCAACGGATCCAGGGCCAGCCACGCAGCGGGCTCAAGGAGATGGTGGTCGACGCCATGACCACCAACGAAACCTTGTGGTTTCGCGATACCTATCCGTTTGAAGTGCTCAAGAACAAGGTGCTGCCCGAGGCGATCAAGGCCGCTCCCGGCCAGCGCCTGCGCATCTGGTCGGCCGCCTGTTCGTCGGGACAGGAACCGTATTCGATTTCGATGGCCATCGATGAGTTCGAGCGGACCAACATGGGCCAGTTGAAAGCCGGGGCGCAAATCGTGGCCACGGATTTGTCCGGCACCATGCTCACCAACTGCAAGACCGGCGAGTACGACAGCCTGGCGCTGGGGCGCGGGTTGTCCCAGGAGCGCTTGCAGCGTTTCTTCGATCCCAAGGGAGCAGGGCGTTGGGCGGTCAAGGCGCCGATCAAGAGCCGGGTGGAGTTTCGCTCGTTCAACCTGCTGGACAGTTATGCCAGCCTGGGCAAGTTCGACATGGTGTTTTGCCGCAACGTGCTGATCTACTTCTCGGCCGAGGTGAAGAAAGACATTCTGTTGCGCATCCACGGCACCCTCAAGCGTGGCGGTTATCTGTTCCTGGGGGCTTCCGAGGCGCTGAACGGTTTGCCGGATCATTACCAGATGGTGCAGTGCAGTCCTGGAATCATTTACCAGGCCAAGTGATGAGTGCTTGAACAAAAAGGGAGGCCTGCACAGGCCTCCCTTTTTTATGGCCGCAAAGCGGCAAGCCCTCATTGCCGCTTTACTGGCGTTTCGCGGAAACCCTTTGCCGCTTTTCTGGCATTGCCGCCGGCAATTCCCTCGAAAACCCTTGATTTACGGGGCTCAAGCAACTTGGCATGGCCCTTGCTAAATCCTTGTTACGAAAAGCAGGTCAGCCCCTAAAGGTTTCCGCCATGAGCATCAGCTTCGATAAAGCGCTCGGTATCCACGAACAAGCACTGGGCTTTCGCGCCCAGCGTGCCGAAGTCCTGGCCAACAACATCGCCAACGCCGACACCCCGAACTACAAGGCTCGGGACCTGGACTTCTCTGCCGTGCTCGCCGCCCAGCAAGACAAGACCAAGAACGGCACCTTCGCCCTGAACATGACCAACAGCCGTCATATCGAGGCGCAAGGCCTGGGCAATGGTGACGAGTCGCTGCTGTATCGCACGCCGATGCAACCGTCGATCGACCAGAACACCGTGGACGCCCAGTTGGAGCAATCGGCCTACGCCGAGAACTCAGTGAACTTCCAGGCCAGCTTCACCCTGCTCAACAGCAAATTCAAAGGGCTGATGTCAGCCTTGCGTGGAGAATAAGCCATGTCCCTCGCCAGTGTTTTCAATATTGCCGGTAGTGGCATGAGTGCGCAGACCACGCGCCTCAACACCGTCGCCAGTAACATCGCCAACGCCGAGACCGTGTCTTCGAGCATTGACCAGACCTACCGCGCCCGGCACCCGGTGTTCGCCACCATGTTCCAGGGCGGCCAGGGCGGCCAGAGTGGCAGCGGC
Organism: Pseudomonas sp. NPDC087814; assembly: GCF_044742865.1. Taxonomy (NCBI): domain Bacteria; kingdom Pseudomonadati; phylum Pseudomonadota; class Gammaproteobacteria; order Pseudomonadales; family Pseudomonadaceae; genus Pseudomonas; species Pseudomonas sp. NPDC087814. Next base: position 38,961 of record NZ_JBIUVK010000054.1, read on the forward strand.
GATTCGCTGTTCCAGAACCAGGATGCCGCAGGCCAGGGCGTGCAGGTGCTCGGTGTGGTCGAAGACCAGAGCAACCTCGAAGCCCGCTACGAGCCGAACCACCCTGCCGCGAACGAAAAAGGGTACGTGTACTACCCCAACGTCAACGTGGTCGAGGAAATGGCCGACATGATTTCCGCCAGCCGCTCGTTCCAGACCAACGCGGAAATGATGAACACCGCCAAAACCATGATGCAGAAGGTCCTGACCCTGGGTCAGTGATAAGGGGCGCCAAATAATGGCCATTGTTGATAACAGTTCGACGAACACGGCAGTCCAGGACCTTTTTAACTCCAAGGTCAAGACGGCGACAGATAACACCAGCGTCGGTGACGCCGCCAAGTCGGCGACGGGCAACCAGGCGATGGGCAAGGACGCGTTCCTGCAATTGCTGGTGACCCAGCTGAAAAACCAGGACCCGCTGTCGCCCCAGGACAATGGCGCGTTCGTCGCACAGTTGGCGCAGTTCAGCAGTCTGGAAGGCATCAACAACCTGAATGACTCGGTGAATGCGATTTCCAGCAACTTCAGCTCCTCCCAGGCGCTGCAGGCTTCGTCGCTGGTGGGGCGTTCGGTCATCACCCAGACCGACAAGGCGATGGTGGATACCAGCAAGAGCATGACCGGTTCCGTGGCGGTGACGGCGGCGACGGGCAACGTCTCCGTCAAGATCACCGACAAGGATGGCAACGTCGTTCGCACCATCGACATGGGCGCCCAGAGCGCCGGCAACTCCAGCTTCGTCTGGGACGGCAAGACCGATGCGGGTGAGACGGCGCCACCCGGCACCTACACCTTCAATGCCACCACCAAGAATGACAAGGGTGACTCGGTGGCCCTCGCCACCTCGCTGCCGGCAACGGTGACCAGCGTAACCCTGGGCACGAACGGCGCTGAAATGGTGCTGAACCTGGCGGGCGGCCTGGGCAGTATCAAGCTGTCGCAAATTCAGACTATCGGTACATAGAGCCGGCTAAATACGGCAAAAGGAGAGAACAATGTCTTTTAACATCGGCCTTAGCGGCCTCTATGCGGCCAACAAACAACTGGACGTGACGGGCAACAACATCGCCAACGTCGCGACCACCGGCTTCAAGTCCTCCCGTGCGGAATTCGCGGATATCTACGCGGCTTCCAAGCTGGGTACCGGCCAGAACAGCGTCGGCAACGGCGTGAACCTGGCGGCCGTGTCCCAGCAGTTCACCCAGGGTGACGTCAACAACAGCGGCGGCACGCTCGACATGGCGATCCAGGGCGGCGGCTTCTTCGTGCAGAAGGGCAGCGACGGTTCGCTGGAATACACCCGCAACGGTGCGTTCCGGGCCGACAAGGACGGCTACATCACCAACAACACCGGCACCTCGCGGCTGCAAGGCTACGCAGCGGATGCAGATGGCAACATCCAGAAGGGCGGCTTGACCGACCTGCAGCTCAACCTGTCGTACCTGCCGCCGAAGGCTTCGAGCAAGGTGGATTCCACCAGTAACCTGAACTCCTCCGAGACGGCGATCGACCAGACGGCGCACCCGTTTGATCCGACCAAATCGGACAGCTTCACCACTCAATATTCCACCACGCTCTACGATACGCAGGGCAACGCGCATCCGATGGTGCAGTACCTGGTGAAGACCGACTCCAACACCTGGAAGTCCTACACCCTGATCGATGGGCGCAACCCTGACGGCTCGCCGATCAGCGGCACCGGTGCTGACGTGAAGGCGCCAGTCGCCTCGACGCTGTCGTTTGACACCTCCGGCAAGCTGACCGGGATCGTTACCCCGCCAGCCACCGCTTCCAATACCACCCTGACCATTTCCGACTGGAAGCCGGGCGGCCTGGTCAATGGTGTCTGGACGCCTAACGGTGCGGCCGCCAACGCAGACGGCGTGGCCGTCAACATGGGGAACATCACCCAGTACAACTCCGCCACCTACCGCAACCCGCCGACCACCGATGGCTACGCCACCGGGCAAATCACCGGGCTGAAAATCGACGGCAGCGGCGTACTGTTCGCCACGTTCAGCAACCAGCAGAGCAAGGCCATCGGCCAGATCTCCCTGGCCAGCTTCAACAACGAGCAGGGCCTGCAGCCAGCCGGCGGCACCACCTGGAAAGAAACCTTCGCGTCGGGCCAGCCGGGTTTTGATACCCCGCAAGTCGGTACCCTGGGTTCGATCGTGGCCAACTCCCTGGAGAACTCCAACGTCAACCTGACCAACGAGCTGGTGGACCTGATCAAGGCCCAGAGCAACTATCAGGCGAACGCCAAGACCATCTCCACCCAAAGCACCATCATGCAGACCATCATTCAGATGACCTGATGTTGTCGCTTTAACTCGCTTTACCGAAAAGCCCCTCGCGTGAGGGGCTTTTTTTTGGACGTTCAGATAACGCCTATAGGCGGGGGCGTCACAGGCGGATACACGGCTGTCGGAACGGTACAAGGCCAACCGGGCGATATCTGGAGCGGATTCAGTCAGGGCCCTGGCGGCAACTGCATCACTGTTTCAGCGATAACGTCGCCATGATGCACGTCGGCCAGAAGCCCACCGATGTTTTCAAGGAGGTGAAATACCTGCGCGAATCGCGATGGTGTTGTTCCAGGCAAAAGAAAACCCCCGATACGCCGTAGGCCTATCGGGGGTTTTTCAACCTTGGGTGGTTAGACCCAGGGTGGGCTCAGCTTATTGGCAAGCTTCGCAATCCGGCTCGTCGATCGCGCAGGCTTTAGGCACTGGCGCCGGGCCGGCAGGTGCGGCGAGAACCGAATCATCACCGTGGTTGCCGCCGCTGGAAACAGCGTTCAGCTTGCCGGTGTTGATGGTCGACTTCTCGGTGCTGGTGGCAGCCAGGGCACGGAGGTAGTAAGTGGTTTTCAGGCCACGGTACCAGGCCATGCGGTAGGTCACGTCGAGCTTCTTGCCCGATGCGCCGGCGATGTACAGGTTCAGCGACTGAGCCTGGTCGATCCACTTCTGGCGACGGCTGGCGGCGTCGACGATCCACTTGGTGTCCACTTCGAAGGCAGTCGCGTAGAGCTCTTTGAGTTCTTGCGGGATGCGCTCGATCTGCTGCACCGAACCGTCGTAGTACTTAATGTGGGGGGGGGGGGGGGGGGTGGGGGGGGGGGGGGGGGGGGGGGGGGGGT